>CAYWYB010000026.1:3895-26434 GCA_964462145.1 uncultured Rhodospirillaceae bacterium | reverse complement strand
AGATCCAGGCCCCGGCGCTTGGCCACCGACCAATAACAACCCAGCGCAAACGGAGCATGCTGGACCACGCCGCCGCCCGGATGGCCATAGGTTTTGGCCAGGTCTATACCATCCAGTACGGTTTCGTAATCGCGGACGCTTTGGATCACGGCGCCGGTCAGGCCCACATCCTCCTTGCGCGCCATGACCTCCGTGTGATCCACATTGTACATATGGTCGGCGGTGTTGCGGTCGTGCTCCATGATGAAGCCGGTCTCGCCATGCTCGAGAAGGAAGCGGATGCGTTCGCCTTCCTCTTCCGGGCTGCCAAAACCGCTCAGCTGAAAGATCCGCCACGGTTTGCCCCGATACATCTCGCCATAGGCACCGCGCATATAGGGCGCGGTGCCGGGCGGCGCCTGCATGGCGTCGCGATGACCATCCGGAATATCTTCCGGACCGTAGACGCCCTTAAGCGGGATGTTCGAGACGGTGCGCCATTCTTTTGCGGACATTTGCTGGCCTCATTCGTTTCCTCGGAACGAAGCCTAGCAGTTTATCTTGCGAGTGTCCTATGCGGGAATGCTCCCGATAGATGGTTGTTACGCCCAGCCCAGTTGTTTCAGAGTGTGCACATCATTCCAGATTTTCGTCATGTGACGAATTTTGTCGCCATCAAACTGCATGACATAGACATAATCTGCCGCCACTGTGTTGCCGGTCGGCGCGACTGGTCCGCCATCGCCTGTCTGGGTGCCGTGGACAACCGAGAACACGGAAACGGAATTCCGTTCCTGATCGGTGGCGAACGCATTGATTTCCGGGTGCAAGTCAGGAATGGGCGTCAGCAATCCCGCCGCCCATGCGGTATAACCCTCAAGTGTGGTGACTTCGGCAAGGATATCCGCCTGACATGAAAAGCTGGCACCATCGTGGCACCAGGCCTTGCAGACCTCCCAGCCCTTGCCGCCCTCGCAGGCATCGAAAAAGGCCTTCGCGGTTTCCGTAATCGACATATTCGTGATCTCCCCAGTTTGCCGCGCTTGTGTGCGCTTGCTCCCGTCTATTCGCATCCCCCCTGTATGGATGCTTGCGTCATTCTAGAAAGGTGAGCCCGGGAGCGCAATCGAGGCTGGCGCCCGCCCATGGATTATCGGGTCTTGGCCAGAAAGCGAGTCTACTTGCCCAGGCGCTTCGCCTCCTCGTCCATCACCAGGGCGACACGGCCTTGGGAGCGGCGGCCGAGGACCACCGCCATGGCTTCCTGAAAATCGTCCAGGGCAAAGCTGTGGGAGACCCGTGGGTTCAGATATCCCGCCTCGTACCAGGCGAACAGCTGTGCCAGCAGCGCCTGCATGCGCGGGCCCTGTTCGTGGCGCACGTCATCGGGGCTCCAGCCATAGTAATAGCCCATGTTCAAACCGCAGACGGAGACGTTCTTGACCAGCAGGATGTTCGCGGGAATTTGCGGAATAGTGCCGCCGGCGAAGCCGACCGGCATGATGCGGCCCTGGGGTGCGATGCAGCGCAGGGATTGCTCGAACACCTCGCCGCCCACCGGGTCATAGATGGCGTTGGCGCCCCGGCCATTGGTGATCTCCAGCACACCTTCGCGAAACGGTTCCTGTTGGTAGTTGATCACATGATCGGCGCCATGGGTCTTGGCGATGGCGAGTTTTTCTTCCGAACCGGCGGTGGCGATGACCTGCGCGCCGAGGATCTTGCCGATTTCGATGGCGGCAATGCCGACGCCGCCGGCGCCGCCATGCACCAGCAAGGTTTCGCCCTTCTGAACGTTCAGCAGATGTGGCCAGGTCAAGGCGGCGGCGGATGTGGCATAGGAATTGGTGAAACAAATGGCGCGGTTGAATTCCAGGCTGTCGGGCAGGGGGAAGGTATTGACCTCGTTGGCCATGGTCGCCTCGCCCAGGCCGCCCCAATCCAGCACGCAGGCGACCCGGTCGCCGACCTTGAAACGGCTGACGTCCGGCCCCAGTTCCGAAACGATGCCCGCCGCTTCGGTACCGGGCACAAAGGGCAGCGGCGGCTTGCGCTGATAACGCCCCGCGACCATCAGGGAGGTGGCAAAACTGACACCCGCCGCCTGGGTCCTAATGCGCAGTTGGCCCGGCCCAATGACCGGTTCGGGCGCGTCCTCGATCTTCAGGTTCTGAAATTCGGTATATTCCTTGACCAGGACGCCGCGCATGACCTTTTCCCCTTTTACAATGCTCTCAAGCCGCATAATCTACGTCCCAGACCGTTTCAGAGAAAGAGAAGACTAATGGCTAACGAGAAAATCCGTGTCGGCGTGATCGGTGCAGGCGGCAACACCACCAAGCTGCACATTCCAGGTTTGCAGGCCCAGGAGGGTGTCGAGATCGTCACCGTGGTCAATCGCAGTGATGCCTCAAGCCAGCGGGTGGCGGACGAATTCGGCATACCGAGCATTGCCGCCGATTGGCAGGAAGTCGTCGAGGACGCGGATATCGATGCCGTCTGCATCGGCACCTGGCCCTATATGCATGCGCCCATGACCATCGCGGCGTTGGCCAATGACAAGCATGTGTTGTGCGAGGCACGCATGGCGCTGAACGCCGGTCAGGCCCACGACATGCTGGATGCCGCGCGCCTGGCCCCCCGTTGCGTGGCCCAGATCGTACCGGCGCCGCATACCTTGGAATTCGATGCGACCATCATGGATATGATTGGCGCCGGCTATATCGGCGATCTGATTACCGTTGATGCCCGGATCACGGTGGCCAGCGGCTTCCCCAATCCGTCCTCGCCCATCACCTGGCGCCAGGATCGGGATATGTCGGGCAACAACATCATGTCCATGGGCATCTGGTACGAGGCGATGATGCGCTGGGTCGGTCCCATGGCTAACGTATTCGCCATCGGCCAAGCGGCCGTCAGCCACCGCACGAATGATGACGGGCAGCGCCAGGCCATGACCATTCCCGATCATGTGGATATCATCGGGCAAATGGAACAGGGCGGGCAGATCCGCTTCAACGTCTCCACCGTGTTGGGCCATGCGCCGGCGGGCGTGGATGTCTGTATCTTTGGCACCGACGGCACCCTGCGCCTGTATCAGGCGGGTTCGGACCCGATGGCCCTGTTCGCGGGCAAGCGTGGCGAGGACGGCCTGGCACAGGTCAGCATCGACGCGGACAAACGCGGCGGCTGGCGCGTGGAAGAGGAATTCATCAACGCCATTCGGGGTGTGGAAGAGGTTACGCACACGGATCTGACCACGGCGGTGAAGTATATGGAATGGACGGACGCGGTAACGCAATCCCTGCGCACCGGACAGTCTATTGCCCTGCCGCTAATGGGATAGTGGTGGGATAAGCCTGGGCCGCGCGTCCATGGCGGACTAATCCGCCAAATCGGACCGGAGTATGTGGAAAACCGGGATCAGGGCGGCCGCCAGTTCCAGCGTACGGTTCTGATTGTCTTTGTCACCTCCGGCCTCGGCCACTGATAATAGTGCGTCAAAGGCGATTTCCACATCGGCGATGGCCCTGGTTCGGACCGGTTCCTGCAAGGGCTTGTCCTCTGTCTGGCCGGGCGTTTCCATCTTCGCGCGCTCTGAGCCACCTATGGCGTCGACAACCTCTGCCGCCCGGACAATCGCCTGACTGTCCGCGTATCCCTTGCTGTTGTCCATCGCGCTTATGGCGCGCAGACGTTTGGCCAGGCTGTCAATAATATGATCCAGAGCGATCCCTGATCCCGACGGACCCTTGGCTTGTCTTGTCAAGGCATCGACATGGCGGCGATAGGCTGTAGCAATCCGGGTTCGGTTGATGCGGCGGCGGGAAAGACGAAGCTGTCGAATTTGATCCAGGGAATCATTGGCCAGACGCTCCGCCAGATCGACGACGTCGGAATCTTCCGATTGCGCGGCAATCTGGGTGTAGAGATTCAGACTTTGGTCCTCGGCATGAATCGCCAGATTAAGCGCCTGCTGCGGCGTCATGGCATAGCGCTCATCTATGCCGCTTCCAGTATCAAAATTGACCGCGTTTTGTTGCGAAAACGAGCCCGATCCGGCGGCTTGGTTCTCAACCGAGGTGAGATTGTACTCAGCAATGGCCTGTCGGTGCTGCTTTTGAGCCCGCGCTAGTTCCTGAAAGGTATCGGCGACCTCTGCCTTTCCTAAACGCCGCATTTCCGCGGAAAAAAACTCATATCGGGCCGCCGCCGCGGCTTCAAGGTGCCGCGCCGTGTTTAACAACTCAGTGGCGGTTTTGAACTTCATTAATCAACCATAATCACCTGTCAACATAATCGTGGGCGAATATGTCGCACCCATCCTTGATGGCGGTCAAATGCAATTGCCGTGATCGGGAGCTAGATGCGCCGACAACTGGAGTCTCAAACTCACAATTCTTGCTGATGATGACTAACTTGCCCTTGATACGGATAATACCCAAGCCGGCGCATTGTCGTGTCCTGACACTGCTGGTGCTACTGGTTTGTCTGATGCTGGGCGCTTCCTGGAGCGCCAGGGCGTATGAATTGTCGGACTTCAAGGGCAAGTACGACCTGCAGCAAATTATGCCGGGCGCCACCTCCTTGGGGCCCGTTGAAGGCTCGCCGCCATCGGCCGTGGCCTACAAGGGCGAGCAGCCCATCGGATATGTTTTCCTGAATTCATCCGCCGTTAGTGCCATTGGCTATTCGGGCAAGCCCATTCATGTGGTGGTCGGCGTTAGTACCAAGGGCATCATCACCGGCGCCCGCATGGTCAAACATCACGAGCCGATCGTTTTGATTGGCATTCCCGAGGTCAAGATCCACAAATTCGTCGACCGCTACGTGGGGCTGGATATCCTGGCCTTGGTCGCCGACAAGAAAAGCCGGGGCAGTCTGGACATTGTCTCGGGCGCCACGGTCACGGTCATGGTGATCGACGACACCATTATCCGCGCGGCAATCAAAATACTGCGCCAGCGGCAGGTGGGCGGCGCCGGGAGCGATAGTGCCGCGCCAAGAGAAAAAATATCACGGCGTCAGGCCGCCGCGGAGGTCGAGGATTGGCAGACCTTGCTGGGCGATGGTTCCGTAAGACGGCTGACGCTGAGCCTGGAAGACGTCAATCATGCTTTTGCGGCCAGTGGTGACAAGGCCGCCGCCGCCCGGCCCGAAATCGCGCGCTGGGCGAGACTTTCATTGACCTGTATGCCGCTGTGGCCACCATTCCCACCATTGGCCGCAGCCTGTTGGGAGAGCGGGAGTACAAGAATCTTCTGAAAATGGTTAAGCCCGGTCAGCAGGCGTTGATTATTGCCGGCCGGGGCCGCTATTCCTTCAAGGGATCGGGTTATGTACGGGGTGGTATCTTTGATCGTATTCAGCTGATCCAGGGCGATATCAGTGTTCGATTTCGCGACAAATTCCATAAGCGTATCGGCGCCGTCGAAGCCCGGGGCGCGGTTGAGTTTTCCGAAGTCGGTCTGTTCCTGATCCCCCTCGATGTTGGTTTCGATGCCGCGCGGCCCTGGCGTCTGCAATTGCTGGTGCACCGCGCCATCGGGCCCATCAAGAAAAGCTTCACGACTTTTGACCTGGGATATCAGCCGCCCGAGCGCTATCTGGTACGGCAGGCGGCGCCGGCGCCGGCAGCGGCGGCGAAAGGGCCGGAACCAGCCGCCAAGAAAATCGCGCCGGCCGTCGAAACAGCCGACGAAACGCCCCTGTGGTTACGAATTTGGCGCGGCAAGACTGTCGATATCGCGGTTTTGATATTTTCACTGGGCATATTGACATTGATCTTCTTCTTCCAGGATTGGTTGGTGACGCGGCCCCGGCTGACCTATTGGACGCGAACCGGATTCTTGCTCTTTACGGTGCTGTGGTTGGGGTTTTACGCCAACGCCCAGCTCTCTGTTGTCAACACCATCACCTTTTTTGACCGGCTGCTGCACGATTTTCACTGGGAGTTTTTCCTAGTCGATCCGCTGATCTTTATCTTGTGGGGCTCGGTCGCGGCATCATTGATATTTTGGGGCCGCGGGGTCTATTGCGGCTGGCTCTGCCCATTTGGCGCATTGCAGGAGTTGCTGAACAAGCTCGCCAAATATCTAAAGGTGCCGCAGCTAACCATACCCTGGTGGCTGCACGAGCGCCTTTGGCCTGTCAAATACATCATCTTCCTCGGCATTCTTGGCCTCTCGCTGTACTCCTTTGAATTGGCGGAGATGGCGGCGGAGGTGGAGCCGTTCAAGACCGCGATCATTTTGAAATTCGTCCGTGCCTGGCCCTTTGTGTTGTTCGCCGTGGCCATCTTGGTGTTCGGTTTGTTCGTGGAGCGCGCCTATTGCCGCTATCTCTGTCCGTTGGGCGGGGCTTTGGGTATTCCGGGCCGCATGCGCATGAACGACTGGCTGCGCCGTTATAAGGATTGCGGCTCCCCCTGCCAGCGCTGCCGGCTGGAATGCATGGTCCAGGCGATCCACCCCGAGGGGCAGATCAACCCCAATGAGTGCCTGCAATGTTTGCACTGTCAGACCCTTTATTACGACGACCACAAATGCCCGGTGGTCATTCAAAAACGTTTGAAAAGAGAACGCCGCCGGGCCTTGCGGTCGAAATCGCCGGCTTCGCCATGAGACAAGGTGAAGCGGCAAACATAGGCGGTCCGTTCATGCCGTCACCTGCCGATCAAGGCTATTGCCATCGGCAACACAAGAGAGAAGGAAACGTACAATGACCGAAGACTCAAAAACAAAGCATGGAGTATCCAGGCGCACGCTCCTGGGTACAACCGCGACAACCGCCACCATCGGCGGCTTGGCTGCCGCGGGTGGCCTTGGCACGGCCGCTGGCACCATGTTGGCGCCCAGCACGGCACATGCAGCCAATAAATCCCACATCATGCCGGGTGAGCTGGATGAATATTACGGCTTCTGGTCCGGCGGGCAATCGGGCGAGGTTCGGATCATCGGCCTGCCGTCCATGCGGGAATTGATGCGTATTCCCGTCTTTAACCGTGAAAGTGCGACGGGTTGGGGTCAGACCAACGAGAGCCTCAAGATCCTGACCGAAAACATGCTGCCCAAGGAAAAGGCATTTTTGGCGGACAAGGGCGGCATCCATCTGAATGGCGATACCCATCATCCTCATATGTCGTTCACCGACGGCACCTATGATGGCCGTTATGTGTTCGTCAACGACAAGGCCAACACCCGCGTTGCCCGTATCCGTTGCGACGTGATGAAGGTCGACAAAATCATCTCGGTGCCGAACGCGGCCGACATTCATGGTCTGCGGCCGCAAAAATACCCGCGCACCGGCTATGTCTTCGCCAACGGCGAGCATCGGGTCCCCCTGCCCAATGATGGCCGCGATCTTGATGATCCTTCGAAGTATCATGCAATTTTCTCCGCCATTGATGGCGATAGCATGAAGGTCGCCTGGCAGGTCATGGTCGACGGCAACCTGGATAACGTGGATGCCGACTATCAGGGCAAATACGCCGTTGCCTCTTGCTATAATGGTGAAGAGGGCGTGACCCTGGCGGAGATGACCGCCAATGAACAGGACTGGGCCGTCATTTTCGACATCGCGGCGATTGAAGCGGGCGTCAAGGCCGGCGACTTCAAGACCTACGAAGGTGGCGTGCCGGTGCTGGACGGCCGCAAGGGTTCCAAGTACACCCGCTATGTGCCCGTCTCGAACAGCCCTCACGGCGTCAACAGCGCGCCCGACAAACGCCACATCATGATCAACGGCAAACTGTCGCCAACGGTCACGGTGCTGGATGTCACCCTCTTCCCGGACCTGTTCGCGGACAAGATCAAGCCGCGTGGCGTGGTCGTGGCCGAGCCGGAGTTGGGCCTGGGTCCGCTACACACCGCCTTTGACGGCAAAGGCAACTGCTACACCACCCTGTTCCTGGACAGCCAGGTGGCGAAGTGGAACATCGACAAGGCCATCCGCGCCTTCAAGGGTGAAAAGGTCGATCCGATCCTGGACAAGGTCGATGTGCAGTACCAGCCGGGCCATAACCATACCTCCATGGGTGAAACCAAGGATGCGGACGGTAAATGGCTGATCTCGCTCAACAAGTTCTCCAAGGACCGCTTCATCAACGTCGGTCCGTTGAAACCGGAGAACGAGCAGCTGATCGATATCACCGGCGATAAGATGAAAGTGGTGCATGACGGCCCGACCTTTGGCGAGCCCCATGACTGCATCATCGTGCATCGTTCGGTGGTCAACCCGGCCAAGACCTGGACCCGTGGCGATTCCTATTGGGCCGATATCGAGGCCCAGGCCAAAAAGGACGGCGTGGATCTGGAAGAGGCCGAACATGTGATCCGCGACGGCAACAAGGTGCGTGTCTATATGCACTCCATCGCGCCATCGTTCAGCCTGGAGAAGTTCACGGTCAAACAAGGTGACGAAGTTACCATTGTCGTTACCAACATGGATGACCTGGATGACCTGACCCATGGCTTGACCATGGCCAACTATGGTGTCTGCATGGAGATCGGGCCGCAAGCCACGGCCTCCGTGACCTTCACCGCGGATCTGCCAGGTGTGCATTGGTTCTATTGCCAATGGTTCTGCCACGCATTGCATATGGAAATGCGCGGCCGGATGCTGGTTGAAAAGGCCTAAAGAGCGGTCTTGGATCCGATCCAATGATGAACCCCGTGGCAATTGCGCGGACGTTGGTATCGGCGGCAATTCTGTTGGGAATTGCCGCCGGCACCGGCGCCGGTGCTGGCAGTGCGTCGGCGGCGGAAAGGTTGGTGCGTCCAGGTGTGGACGCTCTGGCCGCCGCCGTTGCCAATGCTAGCCCCGGCGATCGTCTGCGCCTTGCCACGGGGCATCATCAGGGTCCCATTATTATTGATCGCGCCTTGACGCTGGTTGGCGAAGCCGGCGCGGTGGTGAAAGGCGGCGGCACGGGCTCGGTAATCCGTATTACCGCACCCGGTGTCCATATAAGCGGTCTGACCGTTACCGGCTCGGGCCTCAGCCTGAAGGACATGGATGCGGGCATATTCATCGACAAAGGCGGCAAGGGTGCCGTTGTCGAAGGCAACCATCTGTCGAACAATCTGTTTGGCATCTATCTGTTTGGTTCGGATAACGCCATCGCCCGTGACAATGAAATCGTGGGCCGCCAAGATCTGCGCGTGAACGAGCGGGGCAACGGTGTCTCGTTATGGAATGCGCCGGGCGCACAGGTGCTCGGTAACCGGATCAGCCATGGCCGCGACGGTATTTTTGTCAATACCTCGAAGAAGAACCGCTTCATTGGCAATCACTTCCGCGACGTCAGGATTGCCGTGCATTACATGTACGCCAATAAGAGCGAGGTTTCGGACAACGTCTCCATCGGCAATCACGTGGGCTTTGCCCTGATGTATTCCCGTAAACTGGTCGTACGGGGCAATATCTCCCGCGATGACCGGGATCACGGCATTCTCCTGAATTTCACCAACAGCTCCACCATCGCCGGCAATCTGGTCGACCGGGGGCGGGGCAAATGTGTCTTTATTTATAACTCCTCGAAGAACAAATTTTCCGGCAACCGTTTTCAGGGTTGCCCGATTGGGGTGCATTTCACCGCCGGCTCCGAGCGTAACGACATTCACGGCAATGCCTTCGTTGGCAATCGAACACAGGTTAAATATGTGGGCAGCCGGGTGCTCGATTGGTCCCATGCCGGGCGCGGCAATTATTGGAGCGACAATCCGGCCTTTGATTTGGACGGCAACGGTATCGCCGATGCCGTCTACCGCCCGAACGATCTGGTCGACCATGTGGTCTGGCGCTACCAGCGGGCCAAGCTGCTGTTGAACAGCCCGGCGATGCAGATCCTGCGCTTTGCGCAAAACCAGTTCCCGGCTTTGCTACCGGGCGGCGTGATCGACAGCGCGCCATTGATGATGGCGCCGGATGGGGCACCGGCGCCAAACGCAGGGGAAAGGTCATGGCAATGACGGAAAATAGCGTTCTCGAACTGAAATCGGTCACCAAGGCTTATGGTGATATCCAGACCCTGGGGCCGATTGATCTGGAACTCAAACCGGGCGAGGCGCTCGGCCTGATCGGGCACAATGGTGCTGGCAAGACCACGATGATGAAGATCATTCTTGGCCTGATCCGCCCTAGCGGCGGCCAGGCCCGCATTTTTGGCTTGGACCCGGCGGGTAGCGATCATGGGGATGTGGCGCGCCGTCTTGGTTTCCTGCCTGAAGCGGTCAATTTCCCGAACGCGATGACCGGGCTGGAGGTGTTGAAATTCTATGCCCGCCTGAAGAATATCGATGTCCGCGAATGTCCCGACCGCCTGGCCGCGGTGGGCCTGGGTGATGTTGGGCGCAAACGGGTGAAGGCCTATTCCAAGGGCATGCGCCAGCGTCTGGGCCTGGCGCAGGCATTGCTGGGACAGCCCGAGCTGCTGTTGCTGGACGAACCCACGACCGGCCTGGATCCGGATTTTACCCGTACCTTCTATGACCTGGTCGACGAACGCCGTGCGGCGGGAACGGCGATTATTCTCTCCTCCCATGCCCTGGCGGAGCTGGAACCCCATGTGGACCGCCTGCTGGTCCTGCGCCACGGACACTGCATCGCGGACGGCGCCATTGCGGCCTTGCGGGCGCAATCGGGCTTGCCGGTACGCATCAGGGTTAGTGCCGATCATGGCACGGTGCGCGAGACGCTGGCCGCCCTGACAGACGTGCAGAGCAATCGCATTAACGGCAAGACCGTCGAATTTGTCTGCGCGCCGGAGCGCAAAATGGAATTGATCGAACTGGTTTCCCGCACAGAGGGGATTGAGGACCTGCAGATCGAGCTGCCTAATCTGGACCGCATTTACTCCCACTACAACAATGGGGAGGAAGGGTCATGAACACGGTTTTCGTCATTACCGCGCAGGAGCTGTTGGACGCCCTGCGCAACAAGTGGGTGCTGTCGGCCACGTTGGTTCTGGCCGGGTTTGCCTTGGCATTGACCTATTTGGGCAGTGCGCCGGTGGGGACGGTTGGCGTGGCGCCTTTGGGTGTCACCGTGGTCAGCCTGTCCAGCCTGACCGTATTCCTGCTGCCCTTGCTGGGATTGTTGCTGTCCTACGATGCCGTCGTGGGCGAAAGTGAGCGCGGCACCCTGCTGCTATTGCTGTCCTACCCCGTGCGGCGCTGGCAGTTCCTGGCCGGCAAGTTCATAGGCCATCTGGCCGTATTGGTGATCGCCGTTGTTATCGGCTATGGCGCCGCCGGCCTGTTGGCGATCTTCCGGCTGGAAGGAATTGCCACCCAGGAAATCGCCGCCTATGGCGTCATGATGGCCAGTTCGGTCCTGTTGGGCGCTGTTTTCATCGGACTGGGATACGGTATCTCCAGTTTCGTGCGGGAAAGGGCAACCGCCGCCGGCGTGGCCCTGGCGGTCTGGCTGACCATCGTCGTGATTTACGATTTCGTGCTGTTGGGCGCCCTGACCAGCGGCGATGGCGCGGGTTTGAGCGAGGGTCTGTTCAACAGGCTGCTGCTGGTCAATCCCGCCGACGCCTATCGCCTATTGAATCTCTCCACTTTCGAGCTGACGGCTAATCTGTCCGGCATGGCCGGCATGGTCTCCAATGGTCAGGCCACGGCCCTGGCCAGTCTTGCCAGCCTGATCCTGTGGGTGGCGGTACCGATGTTTGGCGCCGGACTGATATTTTCCCGGAAGGAGCCCTAGTGATGAAGCTTCGCACCATATTTCTTGTTCTGCCGCTTCTGCTGTCGGCTTGTTTCGAGGACGATATCCCGCCGCCCGTGGCTAGGGAATTGACCGTCGATGCCATTGGCTATTATTGCAACATGACCATCACCGATCATCCGGGCCCCAAGGGCCAGATTCACCGGGCCGGTGGCAAGCAACCGCTTTGGTTCAGCTCCGTGCGGGACGCCATTGCCTTCACCATGCTGCCTGACGAGGCCAAGGACGTCGTTGCCATCTATGTTCATGACATGGGCGGCAAGCGCGACTGGGCCAAGCCTGGCGATGATGGTTGGGTAGAGGCGCGCAAGGCCTGGTTCGTTCTGGGCAGCAGCCGGCGCGGCGGCATGGGTATGGCCGAGGCGGTGCCTTTCGCCGACAAAGGCGAAGCGGCTGCCTTTACCGCCGCTTATGGCGGCCATGTGGTTGACTGGCACGGCATCCCTCATGACTACATTTTCAATGCCATGGAGGGCCAGCAGGACGGTCAGCACGACAACCATCACGATGCCGGCCCCAAGGCGGAACACAAGATTAGCCATGACGCCCATAAGGCGCACGAGGGCTAGAACGATGTCCCAGGTTATCAGCCGGCGCCGTTTCGTCGCCATCATGGCGGCGGCCGTGCCGCTGGCCAAGCTTGGTCCCGCGTGGGCGGCGGCACCGCAACGTTGGCGGGGCATCGCCATGGGCGCCCAGGCTCAGATCCTGTTGCTGCATCACGATGCCGCCAAGGCGCGCGCCGCCCTGGCCGCCGCCGTGGCGGAGCTTGCCCGCCTGGAAGCGATCTTTTCCTTGTATGAACCGAATTCCGAAATCTCCCGCCTGAACAGGGACGGTTACCTGGCGGCGCCGTCGGTTGATCTTATCCGTTTGCTTAGCGAGGCGGCGGCGATTTCCCAAACCACGGACGGCGCCTTTGACGTCACCGTGCAGCCCCTGTTTGAAACCTATCGGGATTTGCAAGGCGCGCGGCCAACCACGAAGGATTTGGCCGGTGCACTGGCTCTGGTGGACCACCGTGACCTGGAGGTCGCGCCAGGCCGCGTGCGTTTTCGCAAACCAGGTATGAAGATCACCCTGAACGGTATCGCGCAGGGTTATATTACCGACCGGATTTGCGAACTATTGCGACGCCGCGGCTTCCCGGGGACTTTGACTAATTTGGGCGAGATAAAGGCCAATGGCGCGGGCCCGGACGGTGCCGGCTGGCCCGTGTCCATTGAAGCATCGGATGCCGGCGCGGCTAGCCCGGTTCGCCTCGATCTAAGGGACCGCGCCTTGGCGACCTCGGCCGCCGGCGGTTACCGTTTTGGCCAAAAGGGCGCTGGCCATCATTTGCTCGATCCCCGCATGGGGCTTTCCGCAGCGCATTACGGCAGCCTTAGTGTGCTGGCCCCGACGGCGACCCTGGCCGATGGCCTGTCGACGGCGTTCTCAATGCTGCCGCCGAACGCATTGCCTTTCGCCGCGGCGCGGTTTGATGACGTCAATATCATCGCCGAAACCGCCGGCGGCGACATATTGCGTCTTTAATCGCCAAGTTCCTTGGCCAGGATGCGGGCGCGGTTCGCCTGTTCCTCGGCGATTTCACTGCTCATGCCGGTGTATTTGGTCGGATCCAGCATTTCTGCCATCTGCTCTGGCGATAGATGCTGATTGAAGCGCGGGTCGGCCCCTAGCAGGGCGCTAAAGCTTTCCCCGCCCGCCGCTGCCTGGGCCGCATCATAAACGATATCGTGCGCTTCCTGGCGGCCTACATGTTCGCCCAGGGCCAGCATGATCGGCTCCGCCATTATCAGGCCCTCGGTCAGGTCGAGATTGGCGCGCATGCGCTCTGGCTTCAGCACCAGGCCTTGGGCCAGGATCCGCATCCGCTCCAAAGTATCGCCCATCAGCACGCAGACCTGATTTTGCGCCTGCCGCATCATCAGCGAGGTCTGCCGGTTCGCTTCATGCTCGGTCATCACCGTTTCCAGGGCCAGGGGCACCATGGTCCGGATTTGCGCCGAATAGGCCATGATATCCTGCGAAGTGAACGGGTTGCGCTTTTGCGGCATGGTGGAGCTGCCGACGGTGCCGGCGGAAATCGGCTCCTCCACCTCGCCGAATTCCTGTTTCATGCCGGTGTAGACTTCATTGGCGATCTTGCCGCAACTGGCTGCCAACAGGGCCAGCGCCATGATGTGTTCGGCCAGATGATCCATGATGCTGCGCGCCGGCACCGCCATCGGCGGCATCTCCAAATGCGCCGCCATCCGTGCCTGTACTTCCAGGCCCTGATCACCGAAGGAGGCGACGGTGCCCGCCGCACCGCCCAGCATGGCCTGAAAGACCCGTGGCTCGCACTGCCGAAGGCGCTCCACATGGCGGGCGAGCTCGTCGATCCAGACCGCAACCTTCAGGCCATAGGTTGCCGGTACCGCGTGCTGGCCGTGGGTGCGGCCCGGCAACGCCATATCCTTGGAGCGTTCGGCCAGGTCCGCCAGGGCGGCGAGGATCACGCCCAGCTGGCACAGAAACACCCGATGCACCTTGCGCAACTGTAACAGATCGCCGGTCTGGGTAATGTTCTGGGTCGTCGCACCCCAATGCACATAGTTGCCGGCATCGCCATCGCACAGGCGGGATAATTCCCAGATCAGCGGCACCAGGCTATGCCCGGTACGCTGAAAACCCTCGGTCAGGCGATCGCGGTCAAACAGGGACAGATCGCACTTGCGCACGATTTCTTCTGCCGCCGGGCCGGGGATCATTTCCAATTCGGCCTCAGCCTTGGCCAGCGCCGCCTCCACATCCAGCCAGGCCTGCCAGCGCGCGTCCTGCGCCAATAGAGCTGCGATGCCTGGATCGGGAACACGTAGTGATGTGGGATTGCCCTGTTGCATGATGCTGCCTCGCTGTTTCGGATTTGACCGCTCCGATTGTGCACCTTCGCGCACAATGGTGATAGCCAGTCGGCGAATATAATGCCTTAATTCCTCTGGTCAGAGATGTAGGCAGTAGCTGGGAGGTTTGAAAATGAAGGGTGTCGTATTTATTGGCGAGAGCAGGACCGAGCTGCGTGAGTTTCCCGATCCGCAACCGGGTCCGCGCGATGTGATCCTGGAGATCAAGGCCTCGGGCATGTGCGGCACCGATCTCAAGGGCTACCGCGAACCTTTCATTCCCGGCGTGGTGCGCGGCGGCATCAAGCGCTCCATGGAGCCGGTGATCGCCGGACACGAACCCTGCGGCGTCGTCGTGGAACTTGGCTCGGCGGTGACCGAGCGCGAGGCCCGGATCGGCCAGCGGGTCATCGATTTTCACTATGACGGCTGCGGCGTCTGCCGTCATTGCATGGCCGGCTGGCGGCAGATGTGCGCCGAGGGCGCGGTGGTCTTCGGCTCGGTCGCCCATGGCGCCCATGCCCCCTATATGAAGGTTCCGGTTGAAAGCCTGGTGACATTGCCTGATGAATTGTCGTCCGAAACCGGCGCCGACATCGCCTGCGGTACCGGCACGGCCTTCGGCGCCCTGCAACGGCTGTCCCTGCATGGCGACGAGACCATCGCCGTGTTTGGCCAGGGCCCGGTCGGCCTGTCGGTCACCCAGCTGGCCCATGCCATGGGCGCCCGGGTCATTGCCCTGGATATCTCGCCCGAGCGGCGCCAGCTTGCCTCTGAGCTGGGCGCGGACGTTGTTCTGGACCCCATGGCCGATGACCCGGTTCAGGCTATCCGGGACCTGACCCACGGCGAAGGGGCCGAGAAGACCCTTGATGCCTCGTCCTCGGCCCAGGCACGGGCCCAGGCGGTGCGCGCCACCCGGGCCTGGGGCGCCTGCTGCTATGTGGGCGAGGGCGGCGAGGTAACGCTGGAGGTCAGCCCCGATCTATTGCGCCGGCAGATTACCCTGATCGGCTCGTGGACCTTTTCCAATGTCGGCCTGGCCGACTGTGCCCGCTTCGTTGCCGACCGCGGCGTCGATGTGGATCGCCTGTTCACCCATCGTTGGCGCCTGGATCAGGCGGAAGAGGCCTATCAGCTGTTTGATCAACAAAAAACCGGCAAGGGCGTCTTTCTGCCGTCCTAGTCTGAAATTGCCTAATGCATACAGCGCATGTGGCGGCTGCCCTGGCAGGCGAGGCTGCGGAAATTCCACAGGCTTTTGATATAGGCCACCACGTCGCGCGCGTCGTCTTCGCTTAGGCCTTGATCCTTCCACGGGATCATCCGCTCGTTGCGCGGTGAACCGTTCAGGATGGTGGCGCGAAGTTGCCCATCGCCATGGTGCCAGCCATGGGCGCTGTCATCCAGGGCGGGGGCCAGGGGCAGACCGTTGTCGTCCACCGCGCCCGGATCGCCCGGTTTCTCGCCGATGCCCTTGCTGCCGTGGCAGGCCTGGCAGTTATCATTGTAAAGTTTCCGGCCCGCCTTGATCCGTTTCGGCGTTTGATCCAATTGCCCTTCGAAGCTGCCCCAGTTCTTGCCGCCATCACGGCTTTGCATCATGGCGCCGGTATCGGCGACGGCCAGCATTCGGCGGGGGTCGGCCGGATCAACCGCGAAATCAATCAGTGCGCGGCCGGCGAACTTGTCCGAGACGAGCCGCCAGGCCGAACCCGGCTCGTCGCCCATGACCAGTCCCAGGCCGTAAAGGAAAGCATGGATACGGCCATTCGGCGCCACATGCACCATGGCTGCGGGGTACTTGCCCGGGTGCGCACGTTTCCAGGATGCGCCTTCATCAGCGCTGCGAAACAGGCCCTCACGGGTTGCGGCGTACAGTGTTTTGGGGTCCGTGGCCGAGGCCGCGATATCAAACAGCTGCCCTGGCGGTTTGCCGCGCGAGGTCCAGGTCTTGCCATTGTCATGGCTGATTTGGATATCTGTCTCCGCCCCGTACAGTGTCGCGGGATCGGCGGGGCTTGCGGCCATGGCGTGGAACGCGACGGGGCCATGGGCAGCATCGGAAATCCGTGACCATGATGCGCCGCCGTCTTTTGAAAGCAGCACGCCCAGTTTTTCGGTTTTTGAACGATAGCCGCTGGAGAAAAGAATGCTCGGCGTTGACGGGTGCGCGATCAGATCGGTCAGAAAGCCGGCCTTGTCGGAGAGACGCGTAACCCGGCCATCCGGTTGCACCGAAAGGGCGCCATAGTCTGAGGCGACAAGAAATTTGTTCGAGGGAATGCCCTGAAAAACTATGCCGTTGATCCGCTGTATCTGATGCAGAAAGGTGCCTTCACCGGCGAGTGCCGGCGGTGAAACAGTCAGTAGCAGAATTCCGATGGCCGCCAGGACGGTTGCCATAGCGCAAACCGCGTGACTTTTGACAGTGAACATTGTCATGCATATTTCCTTGTAGGCCCTTGTTCTAGCCTTTTATGGCGAGTTGAAAATCAAGCACGGCACGCTGTAATTCCTTGAAGCCACGCTTGATATTCGCCACGGCCATACGGGCGGCTTTGCCGTCCAAATCGATGTCGACGTGGCACATTGGGCACCAGTGTTTCTTGTTGTCTTTAATCCATTCGAAGGTCTTGTCTATTTCCCCGCCACAATCCGGGCAGGGAATGGCAATTGTCAGTTGATCAAGTTGTTGCGCATCCATTTCTCGGGCCTCCTAGCGCATGCGGTGGGGTTCGTAACCAATCCCGTTCGCCACTTGCAGCTCGCGGACATAACGGATGATCGCCTTGGTATCCAAGGCGCTGACCTGGGGTTGGGGCGGCATGTTGCCAAAGCGCCAATGATGCTGGTTCACGCCTCTTTTCAGGGCCAGCGAAAAGGCGCCGTCGGCATGATGTCCCGGTTGATAGATCTTGTGCACCAGCGGCGGCCCGCCTGGGCCCCCGGCGGCATTGCCGCCATGGCATTCCGCGCAATTGTCCGCGAAGGCCTTTTCGCCCTGCCGCCCGATCGCCGATAGTTCAGGCACCCTGACATCGACCAGCGCCGCGCTATCTTGCTGCATGGATTGACTGATCATGACCCAGGCGCCGCCCAGCACCACGGCCAGTACCGCCAATGCCGGTAGCTTCGCCTTGATACGTTCGGCCAGGGTGGTGTTCTCCGAGGAACTTTTGTTCATGGTCTGCTGTTCTCAATCTGATCGGCACGTCGCACTATCAGTGCAACTTCGGGGCCTTGGCGGATGCGTCGTGATCTTCTCCCGACAGGCCATCCATGATGGGGCAGTCGGGGCGGTGGTCACCGGCGCAATGTTCTACAAGATGCGACAGGGTCTGCTGCAGGTTCTGCAGTTCGCTGATCTTGGCCTCGATATCTTCGAGGTGCTTTTGCGCGATACTTTTCACTTCGGCGCTGGCCCTGTGCTCATCTTCATACAGCGACAGCAGCGCCCGGCAATCATCGATGGAGAAGCCCAGGCCGCGGGCCCGTTGCACAAAGCGCAGCTTGTGGACATGGGCATCCGTATAGCTGCGATAGCCGTTCTCCAGCCGGTCGGCGGCAACCAGATCGATGCTCTCGTAATAGCGGATGGTCTTGGATGACAGGCCGGTGGCCTTGGCGGCATCGCCGATATTCATGACTTGATCTCCAACCGTATGGTGCGCAGGCGCAGGGCGTTGCTAATGACCGATACCGAACTCAGGCTCATGGCGGCGGCGGCGATCATCGGACTGAGCAGCAGGCCAAAGAAGGGGTACAGCACACCCGCCGCCAGGGGCACGCCAAGGGCATTGTAGAAAAAGGCAAAGAACAGATTTTGCCGGATATTGCGCATGGTGGCCCGGCTGAGCCGCCGCGCCCGCACGATGCCGTTCAGATCGCCCTTGACCAGGGTGACGCCGGCGCTTTCGATCGCCACGTCGGTGCCCGTACCCATGGCGATGCCGATATCGGCCTGGGCCAGGGCGGGCGCATCGTTGACGCCGTCGCCGGCCATGGCGACCACATGGCCCTGATCCTGCAGCCGACGCACCGCCGCGCTCTTCTCGTCGGGCAGAACATCGGCGACGATCTCGTCAATATTCAGCCGCGCCGCCACCGCCTCCGCCGTTGTGCGGTTGTCGCCGGTCAGCATGACGATGCGCAAACCCTCGCCGTGCAGGGCCTGGATGGCATTGGGCGTGGTTTCCTTGATCGGGTCGGCCACGGCGATCAGGCCGGCGGCCTTGCCGTCAATAGCGGCGAACATGGCGGTGGCACCTTGATTGCGCCACTCATCCGCCGGAAGGTCGGCGACATCGGCGCCTTCAATGGCCATCATGGCGGCATTGCCGAAGGCCACAGCGCGGCCATTGACCGTGCCGGCCACGCCTTTGCCGATCGTCGCCTGGAAATTCGTTGGCTCGACCAGCGTCAAGTCCCGCGCCTGGGCGCCGGCAACCACGGCGGCGGCCAGGGGATGTTCGCTGGCCCGCTCCAGGCTCGCCACCACGGCCAGGACCTCGTCCTCCTGGAAGCCGGGCGCCGCGACGACGCCTTGCAAGGCCGGTTTGCCCATGGTCAGTGTGCCGGTCTTGTCGACGATCAGGGTATCGACTTTTTCAAAACGTTCCAGTGCCTCGGCACTCTTGATCAGGACACCAGCCTGGGCGCCGCGCCCAGTGCCCACCATGATCGCCATGGGCGTGGCCAGGCCCAGGGCACAGGGACAGGCGATGATCAATACCGAAACCGCGGCCAGCAAGGCATAGGCCAGGGCCGGGCTTGGTCCCCAGATGGCCCAGGCGGCGAAGGCCGCCACGGCGCAAGCCACCACTACGGGGACGAAATAGCCAGCCACCGTATCAGCGATGCGCTGGATCGGTGCCCGGCTGCGCTGGGCTTCCGCCACCATCTGCACGATCCGCGCCAGCATGGTTTCCGCGCCGATCTTGTCGGCCCGCATGACCAGGGCGCCGGTGCCGTTGAGGGTGCCGCCGATAACATTGTCGCCGGCGATTTTTTCCACCGGCAGAGATTCGCCGGTAATCATCGATTCATCGACCGCGCTGTGTCCATCGACAATTTCGCCATCCACTGGAATGCCTTCGCCGGGCCTGATCCGCAGCCGGTCACCCATATGAACATCGGCCAGGTTAACCTCTTCCTCCTCGCCATCGTCTTTCAGGCGGCGGGCGGTCTTGGGCGCCAGGTCCAGCAGGGCCCGCAAGGCACCGGAGGTGCGTTCGCGGGCGCGCAGCTCCATCACCTGGCCCAACAGCACCAGGGTGATGATAACCGCCGCCGATTCCAAATAAATGGCGACCCTCCCGTCCGCGTCCCGGAAACCGTCGGGAAAGATGCCGGGAAACAGAATGGCGATGGCGCTGTAACCATAGGCCGCGCCGGTGCCGATGGCGATCAGGGTGAACATGTTCAGCTTCATGGTCGTCAGGGACTTCCAGCCCCGTTCGAAAAACGGCCAGCCGGCCCATAGCACCACAGGGCTACTCAGGACCAGTTGCGCCCATGGGTTCCAGGGCCCGCCGACAATGTTGGCCAGGCCCGGCAGCATCTCGCCCATGGCCAGGATCAGGACGGGCAGGGACAAGGCACCGCCAATCCAGAAGCGCCGTGTCATATCGATTAGTTCTGCATTTGGCTCGGCCTCGACCGTCACCGTTACCGCTTCCAGCGCCATGCCGCAGATGGGGCAGTCGCCCGGTACATCTTCCACGACTTCCGGGTGCATGGGGCAGGTATATTTGGTTTCGGTGGCGCCGATCACCATATCGGCTTCCAGTGCCATGCCGCATTCCGGACAGGCCGCCGGCGTCGCACTCCAGGCATCGGGGCACATGGGACAGATATAGCCGCCCCGGCTGCTGCCGCCGCCCTCCTGTTGCGCGGCCAATTCTTTCGCCGCCTTCGCGGCGGCCTGGGCGGTGCCGTCAAGGTAGCCTTGCGGATCCCCCTCGAACTTGCCGGCGCAACCGGCGCAGCAGAAATAATAGACCTCGCCGGAATACTCGAATGAAGGCTTCTCGGTGGGCAAAGAAACCGTCATGCCGCAAACCGGATCAATCGCCTGCTCGCCGTGCTGTTCCGCTGCTTCCGCCATTGCAAACTCCCTACATGCAGCCGCGCCGCCTATTCATGTTCTGTTATATAAGGCTTCTAGTTACTGGAAGGTCAAGGATTGGATGGCGATAAACCGGTTCCATTCCGGACCGCTCTTGAGGCATCGTTATTCCCGTGGCCGCATGAGGCCGGATGAAGGAGTAAGACGATGCCGCGATTACCGTTCCCAGCCGATACGGAGGCGTTTTCCGAGGAAACCCGTGCCGCCGTGCGACATATTCTCGAAACACGCGGCAGCATGCCGCCGCCGAGCAGCTATCTGACATATGCGGGGCCAGCCGGGGCGCGGCTGTCGGATCTGGTGGAGCATCTGCGCTACCACACTTCGTTAAGCGATGCGGAGTCCGAACTGGCGATCTGTACGGCGGCGCGGGCGGCCAACGCCGATTTTATTTGGGGCGCGCACGTCAGGCTGGGCCTGGAGGCCGGAACGCGGGAGGAGGCAATCCACGCCGTGGATACCTATGCGCCCCTGGATGGCCTGACGGCGGATGAGGCGCTGATTATCGGCTTCGGGCGGGAACTGCTGGAGGCGCCCCAGGTCAGCGACGAAATGTTCGCGGCGGTACGGGCACGGTATGGCGAGCAGGGCCTGCTGGAACTAACGGCGGTGATGAGCGTCTATATGATGAACGCCAGCATCCTGCGGGTCATGGACCACCAGGCACCGGCGGAGGCGCGGCATTTGACGCCGCGCTAGCGGAATGTGTTCCTCGGAATGAGCGGCAAATTAACAAAACGCTAGACATGGCTCTGGACCCTGACCACCATGCCAGGCCAAGGCAATAAAGGCAGCAAAGCAAGAGAATTCGCAAACGGAGGAGCAGACGTGACCACGACCCAGCGTGCCCATCTTATCACCGGGGGATTCCCGCCAGGCTCCGCAGCGGGCCACGATATGGACTATGCCCGCCTGCAACTGCTGCAAAAACTGCAGGCCAAGGATCAACTTGCCGTCACCGTGGCGAACGATTTCCAGGATATCGAACGCTGGCTGCCGGGCACCGATTTTTTGATCACCTATGTGGCCGGGCCCTATCCGGTGGGCACGGGTAATGCGGCGTTGTCGGACTGGTTGGAAAATGGTGGCCGCTGGTTTGCCCTGCACGGCACCTCCGGCGGCAAGGCGGTAAAAAGCGAACGCGATGGCCGGACGGTCAAGCAAATGGTCAAGGCCGAGCATCACCAGACATTGGGCTGTTTTTTTCTCAACCACCCGCCGCTGAGCGAGTTTCAGGTCTCGGTCACCGCCGACCATCCCGTCACCCGAGGCTTGCCAAAAACGTTCGCGGCCCGCGATGAACTCTACCTCATCGAATTGCAGGACCCAGGCGCCAGCCGCGTGCTCCTGACAACCGAGCTGGCGCAAGATCCTTCGCCGCCAGGGTTTGGTTTCGTCTATGACGAGGATACCTCCGTGCAGGCGGATGGAAAAACCCGGGTGCTGGGCTATGCCCGCGACGTGGGACGGGGCGAAGTGGTCTACGTTGGCTTGGGCCACTGCCACACGGGCCGCAGCAATACCCAATCGAAGGTGGATGCAAGCATCGATGCGAATGGAGCCGTGCCACCTGAATTTCACGGTGTCTGGGAGACGGAGGCGTTCGGGCAACTGCTGCAAAACGCCATTCTATGGGGTACGGACAGGCCCCAGAGCATTTCCGTGTAGGAAATGCTCCGATTCTTAAGATTAGAGCAATTTTTCCAATTACTTAGAATCGCCCAGGGTTTTTAGGCGATTCACGTTGGATCGGAATTGCTTTAGAGGGAATGTAGGAGTGTGTTGTGATTGTTGGGATTGAGGTCG
>CAYWYB010000026.1:0-3885 GCA_964462145.1 uncultured Rhodospirillaceae bacterium | reverse complement strand
CACGGATCTGATTGCGGTACTGGATGACGGCCGCGCGGTGATCCACAAGACGCCCTCGACACCGGATGACCCGAGCCGGGCGGCGATTTCCGGTTTCAAGGAACTTTTGCAACGCCTTGGCGCCAAGGGCGGTGAGGTCAGCGAACTGCTGCATGGCTCGACCATCGTCGCCAATTCCCTGATCCAGCGCCGGGGCGCCAAGGTCGCCCTGCTGACGACGGCGGGCTTTCGCGATGTGCTGTTCATTCAGCGCCAGGATAAATCGGTCGTCTACGACATGTTCTATCAAAAACCGGCGCCGCTGATTTCCCGCGACATGGTCTTCGATGTGCCCGAGCGCATGGCCGCAAATGGCGACGTCGTTGCGCCGCTGGACGAAGCCAAGGTAATTGAACATGTTGACCGGCTGGTAGGGGAACAAGGCGTCGATTCAATCGCCGTATGTCTGCTGCACGCCTACGCCAACCCGGCCCATGAACGCGCCATCGGCGATTTGATCGCGGCTCGCCACCCCGATATCTATGTCTCGTTATCATCAGAGGTGGCGCCGGAGCACCGCGAGTACGAGCGCGCCAGCACGGTAGTCATTTCCGCCTTTGTCCGCCCGGTGGTCGAGCGCTACCTGTCGAAATTCGAGGACGATGCGCGCGGCGTCGGCTTCCAAGGCACGCCGTTGATCATGCTGTCCAATGGCGGTGTCGCCCCTGTCGCGGCGGCTAGGCGGTTGGCGGCGCAGATGTTTCATTCCGGTCCCGCCGCCGCCGTCACGGGCGCGGCGGAAACGGCCATGCTGGCCGGTACGCCGGATATCATCACCATCGACGTCGGCGGCACCAGTTCCGATGTCTGCCTGATCACCAACGGCAGCCCGGAAACCACGGTCAAGGGCACTTCGGAGTTCAATATCGAGGGCCTGCCCCTCAACATCGCCATGACTGACATCATCTCCATTGGTGCCGGCGGCGGCAGCATGGCGACGATTGATGCCGGCGGCATGCTGCAGGTCGGGCCGCAGTCGTCGGGCGCGGTGCCGGGACCGGCCTGTTACAACCGTGGCGGCGAACAATTCTGTCTGACCGACGCCATATTGCTGCTTGGTCTGCTTGATCCGGATACCGAGCTGCCAGGCGGCATCATCCTCGACCCTGGTTTAAGCCGTAGAGCGGCGGCGCCGTTGTGTGAAAATCTTGGGCTATCGGATATCGAGCTGTCGGAACGTGTCTATCGCATTGCCGCCTCGAACATGGCCCAGGCGTTGCGCCGGGTTTCGGTCAAGCGCGGCCTGGACCCGCGCCGTTACGCGCTGTTCGCCTGTGGCGGGGCCGGGCCTCTGATTGCGGCGGCGGTGGCCGATGAGGTGGACATCGCCGAGGTTTTGATCCCGCCCAATCCCGGCGTCTTTTCAGCCGTTGGACTTTCGCTTTCCAATGTCAAAATGGATTATGTCCTGGCGGAAGGCGCCCAGGTCGTCGCCGATATGACGCTGGAAACCTTGCAGACGAAACTCGACAGCTTGCGCGCGGAGGCGGCGCGGTCTTTCGCTGATGTCGGCTATGAAGCGGCGGAGCTGAAGTATGCTTTTGCCGTCGATGCCCGTTACCGGGGCCAGGGCTATGAGCTGCGGGTGCCGCTGGTCGAAGCGGATCTGCTGCGTGACGGCGCGGGATATCTCGCTGAGTGTTTCCATGCCGAGCACGCGCGGCAATATGGCCACGCCTTTCGGGAGCGTCAGGTCGAGGCGGTCTCGTTTCGATTGAGCGCCTCGCACGGGCGCGGCGGCACTATTGCGTCTTTCGCTCACCAGGCCGAAGCCGCTGAAACGGTGAGCCGGAAAGTAACCCTTGGCGGTGAAAGTTTCGACTGCCCAATGCTGCGGCGCGAAGCTCTTGTTTCGGGGTTCGAGGCCGATGGGCCCCTTATCGTTGTCGAAGCCTCAACCTCTACCGTGGTGCCGCCGAATTGGCATATCAGCTCCGAGCCCACCGGCATCTTGCGGCTGCGGCGGAATGTCGAGGACAATTGATCATGAATAACACCCCAAGACCTACGATTGACCCTGCCGATTTCAATGTGCTGTCGAGCTGTTTCCGCTCCATTGCCGAGGAAATGAGCGACATCATGCTGCGCGCAGCCTATTCCTCCATCGTGCGCGAGGCCAAGGATTGTTCGACCTGCCTGATGGATGCCGATGCCCGCACCGTGGCCCAGGCCGAGGCCATCGCGGTGCACATGAATTCCCTGGCCGCCGCCGTGCCCTATTTCCGCCAGCGCTATGACATCTCCCAGACCAAGCCCGACGAGATGTACATCACCAACAACCCATATGAAAACGGCCAGCACCTGAACGATATCATTGTGCTGATGCCGGTCTTTCATGATGACCGGCTGGTCGCCTTCACGGGCAGCATTTGCCATCACCTGGAACTCGGCGGCGCGGTTGCCGGCTCCAACGCCAATGCGACGGAAATCTTCCACGAAGGCATCATCATACCCTCCATGAAGATTAACGAGCGTGACCTTTATGACGGCCCGGTCGAGGCCATGCTGCGCGCCAATTGCCGGTTGCCCGATATTGTTCTGGGCGATTTCCATGCCCAGCTTTCCGCCGTCATGCGGGGCCGGGCCATGGTGCAGGAACTGATGCAAAAACACGGCGTCGAATTGGTCAGCGCCTGCATGCGTGAATTACAGGATTATTCCGAACGCATGCTGCGCGCCACCATCGCCAGCCTGCCGGATGGTGATTACTACGGCGAGGATGACTTGGATGGGCAAACCCTGGATGGACCGCAGCCCATGGTTCGCGCCCGTGTCACGATCAAGGGTGACGAGGCGATTGTTGATCTGTCGGACAGCGATGATCAGGTCTCCTGGCCGGTCAATTGCCCGGTCGCTTCGACCCATTCGGCGGCGATGACCGTGTTCGGGCAGATCGCCGGCAGCAACGTGCCAACCAACGACGGCACCTACCGTCCGATCGAGATCAGGACCCGCAAGGGTTCGATTCTTGATCCCCTGCATCCCGCGCCGGTGCGCGGGCGTATGGCATCGGCCTACCGCACGGCATCGGCGGTCAAGCGGGCGCTGGGCGAGGTTATTCCCGAGCGCCTGTCGGCGGCGGGCAGCGATTGCACGAACATCGTTACCATGAGCCGAAAGCAGGGCCAAACACAGGGTGGGGCATACGAAATGTTCGCCGAATCCATATCGGGCGGCAATGGCGCGGGACCGGCCATTGATGGCGCCGACGTGGTGGCGCAGATGCTCTCCAACACCGCCAATACGCCTATCGAGGCCCTGGAGATGGATCATGATTTCGTTCGCATCCGCAGTTATGAATTGATCCCGGATTCGGGCGGCGCCGGTACTTTCCGTGGCGGCCTTGGGGTGCGGCGTACCTATGATGTGCTGGCGGACGGCGTTCTGCTTTCCACCAATGGCGACCGTCACATGACCGGCCCCTGGGCCCTGGCGGGGGCAGGGGAAGGCAGCCACGCCATGTTTGCCCTGCGGCGGAATGGTGAGCTGCAGCCGTTTCCCGCCGCCACGAACATGGCATTGCAGGCGGGCGATCAGGTTGTGATAGAAATATCGGGCGGCGGCGGCTATGGCGATCCGAAAAAGCGTGACCGCGATTTAGTGCGCCGCGACCTGCATGAAGACCGGATCAGCGCGGACGCGGCAAGCCGCGTCTATGGACTCTTGGAGGATTAAGCCATGACAGACTATCGCCGTATCAATGTGGACTCGGGCCGTCCGTTGGAGCCTCTCGCGAACTATTCCCGCGCCATGCGGGTGGGCGACATGGTGTTGTAGTCGGGTACGGCGGCCACCGAGATGAAAGCCAATGCCCTTGGCGAGGCTCTCCTGGTGGCTATCGGTGTT
>CAYWYB010000025.1:0-26777 GCA_964462145.1 uncultured Rhodospirillaceae bacterium | reverse complement strand
TAGACCGACTTCATAGGTAATCCTTCATGCTCGACCACTTCTCGCGTTCGGAACTGGCCTGCCCGACGACCGACCAAGTGCGCTTAGCCGCTGGTTTTGGTGAGGCTTTGGAGCGACTTCGCGTCGAACTGGACACTCCAATATACCTCACCAGCGCTTGCCGGTCGCCAACGCATAACGCCAAGATCAATGGCCACCCTCGTAGCCTGCACCTGATCGTTAATGACCACTGGGGCACGGGCGGCACCTGTGCAGTAGATGTCGCTGCAAATGATGGCGAATTCAAGGCGAAGCTAATCACATTGGCGCTGGATCAGGAATGGTCTGTCGGCGTCGCCGGTAATTTCATTCACCTCGACCGACGCACCCGCTACTGCGGATTGCCGCAGGTCGTCTATCACTACGGGAGATAATATCCATGAACTCAGTTGTTTACTGGGCGCTGAACCGCGCCAAGGAACCCAGCACCTGGGCTGGTCTTGCCGGGCTGGCTGTTGTGTTCGGTGTCACAACCGAACAATGGTCGATGATCGGCAATGCGGTCGCTGCTGTTGCGGCCGCCATAGCCATGTTTGTTGCCGAGGCCAAGTGAATTGGTTATCGGCCATCACAGCCGTCAGCCGACTGTTTGGTGCGCTGACCGGGCTTTACCGTGATTGGCGGCTACGAAGGGCAGGGGCCAACCTGCCCAACTGCTTTGGCGTGGCTGGCGTCACGTTCAAGAAATAAGCGTACCCACGTACAATTTCGTCAATGACCGCATCAGAAATCTCATCATCAGTCGTCTTGTCGAATATGCACTTACTGTTATGGAACAATTTGAGGCGATGACGGTCGTGATTTATCGACCTCTCCTCGATGACCTCACCGAATTTCGGATTTTCGTGGGCGTATCGATTGAACCCTCTTGCGTTCCAGTTAGTTCCCGGTTCCAAAACCTGATTCATAGTCTTGTCCTTTCTCTACATGCTGGCAGGCTGGCTAATCTCCGAGGTCGCGGCACTTTGTTCTTCCACCGCCGAGGCGATGGCCGTGCCGATCTCGTCAATCTGATTGATGGTCTTGGAGATCCCCTCGATCACCGTCACTGCCGAACCGGTGGCGTCCTGGATCGAGGAAATCTGACCGCCGATTTCCTCGGTCGCCTTGCCCGTCTGAGAGGCCAGGTTTTTCACTTCCGAGGCGACCACGGCAAAGCCCTTGCCGGCCTCGCCCGCCCGTGCTGCCTCGATCGTGGCGTTCAGGGCCAGCAGGTTGGTCTGATTGGCGATGTCATTGATCAGATTGACCACTTCACCAACCTTTTGCGAGGCTTCCACCAGGCCCTGGATCTGCTCCGTGGCCCGCTGCGCTTCCGTTACCGCACCGCGCGAGATACTGGAGGAATCGGAGACCTGACGGGAGATCTCCGCGATGGAGGAGGCCAGTTGCTCGGAGGCCGAGGCCACCGCATGGACATTCTCCGTTGCACCCTGCGAAGTATGCAACGCTGAGTCCGATTGTCCAACCGCCTGTTCCGCCAGGCTCGACATGCTGCCGGCCGTGGCCTGCATCTCGTCCGATGCAGAACTGACCGCGCCGACCACATGCATGACGCTTTCCTCGAACTCGTCAGCCAGCTTGTGCATGCCCTGGCGGCGCTGTTCCTCGGCGCGCTTTTCCTGCTCTTTCTGGTCGGCCTGCAATTGCAGCATTTCCAGGCCGTTCTGGCGGAAGACCTCGACCGCGCGGGCCATTTCGCCCAGTTCATCGGAGGCCTCGGTGCTGGGCACATCATGCTCGTACTCGCCCTTCGCCAATACCGCCATGGTTTCCGTCAGGCCGGTCATGGGCTTGGTGATGGAGCGAATAACAAAGTACAGCATGGGCAGCAGGATCGCCAACAGCACGGCGAAAACCAGCATGATCGTATTGGTGGCGAATTCCAGCTCCGCCATCTGGTTTTCGGACGCTTCCCGCATCTCGCCCAGGACGGACTCTTCTATGAGGCCCAGATCATCGGTCATCTCGGCGCCATTCGCGTCTAGGACATCATCAATTTTTTCAAATGTCGCATCATCCGCATTGGTTTCGATCGCGGTTTTAAGATCGACAAAAATGCCTTTCTCCAGACCGGCGATCTTGGGCGGAATGCCAGCGGCAAGTTCCTTTTCCTCGGCCGTGTCGGCAAGTTCCTGCAGGGTTGGCGCCAGCTCCTTCAGTACCGCAAAGCCATCTACCATGGATTTGGTGCGCTCGGTATCCAGCTTGCCCTCTTGCTTGTCGACGATGGAGTCCATCGCGTTCAGCATGATGACCAGGGTTTCATAGCGCATCTTGAAAACCGTGCTGAGCTGCGACTGCCGCTCGTTGGCCTGCGCCGCGGCAGTGGTCAGCACTTGGTTGGTGTAAATGGAAATACCACCGATGACGACGGCGCCCAGAACAGCAACCAGGCCCAATACCATCAGTCTTGTCTTGATCGTCCACGACATTAGCTTATTCCTCCAATTTATCTCGTGCCCTTGGCTGGCAGAAACTTTTTTCTTTTTTAAATCGCCTGCGTTCGCAGGAGGGCAATCACCTCGAATTTGCAATAATCTCGTTATATTAGTGCCTCAAACATTAAGAATTCACTAAACAGCTATTTATTATAATTCAATAAAATCAAAGAGTTAGCTTTATATCATAGGGTATACGCCGTCATATATAGCCTTCTCAACTTTGCAACAAAATGCCTATAATTTACGCGCAATAGTTTTGTCGACAAGGCGGCTGGAGCATGGAACGATTACGCTGATTCCCGTGGCAAGCGCGCCCGAATATCCAGCCAAGCCAGAGAAGCAGACATGCCGCACGCTGATTTTGTCCACCTACGCGTCCATTCCGCGTTTTCCCTGTCCCAGGGCGCCATACACATTAAGGATCTGGCCGAGCTTTGCCGCCACGGCGAAATGCCGGCGGTGGCGATTACCGATACCGGCAATTTATTTGGCGCCCTGGAATTTTCGGAAACCATGATCAAGGCCGGGGTGCAGCCGATCATCGGCGCCACCATGGCGGTCCACCGGGAAGACGTCACCGCCGCGGGCCACCCGGGCGATCTGAATGACGAACCGGACCGCCTGGTCCTTTTGGTGCAATCGGAACTGGGCTACGAAAATCTGTCCCGCCTGTCCTCGAAAGCCTACTTGCAAAGCGAGGGCGGGGAAACGCCTCAGGTCGAAATGGCCGATTTGCGGCAATGGCACGAGGGCCTGATCTGTCTATCCGGCGGTGCCGAGGGCCCAGTTGGCAGTTTACTGCGCGCAGGCCAGGCCGAACATGCACGGGCCTTGCTGGAAGATTTGGCGACGATTTATCCGGGCCGCCTGTATGTTGAGTTACAGCGTCATGGCCTGGCGGAAGAAGCAGCCTGCGAAGGCGCCATGATCGATCTGGCATACGATCTTGAACTTCCCCTGGTGGCGACCAACGATGCGCATTTCGACGATCCGAACATGTATGAGGCTCATGATGCCCTGATGTGCATCGCGCAAAAGAACACGGTTAGTCAAAGCGACCGCCGCCAATTAACCTCACAACATTATTTCCGTTCGTCCCGTGAAATGTGGGCTTTGTTCGCGGACCTGCCGGAGGCTTTGGACAATACCCTGGTTATCGCGCGGCGCTGCGCCTATCGGGTGCCCATGCGGGATCCGATCCTGCCCAGTTTTGGCGACGGCAGCGATGAACAGGCCGCCATGCGCGCCATGGCCGAGAAAGGCCTGGCCGAGCGCATGGCCACCATTGGCATCGAGATGGATACGGAGCAGTCGGAGCCATACCAGGCGCGCCTGGCGTTCGAACTGGATGTCATCGTCAACATGGGCTTCGCCGGCTATTTCCTGATCGTCGCCGATTTCATCCAATGGGCCAAGGCGCAGTCGATCCCGGTGGGGCCGGGGCGCGGTTCGGGTGCCGGCTCCGTCGTGGCCTGGGCCCTGAAGATTACCGATCTGGACCCATTGCGCTTCGGCTTGCTGTTCGAACGCTTTTTAAATCCGGAGCGGGTCTCCATGCCTGACTTCGATATCGACTTCTGCCAGGACAAGCGGGACCAGGTGATCCGCTATGTGCAGGACAAATACGGCCATGACCAGGTCGCCCAGATCATTACCTTTGGTAAGTTGCAGGCCCGCGCCGCCCTGCGCGATGTCGGCCGCGTACTGGAAATGCCGTTCGGTCTGGTCGACCGGCTGTGCAAGATGGTGCCAAACAACCCGGCCAATCCCACCACCCTGCCCGAGGCCCTGAAGGCGGAACCACGCATCAAACAAGTGATGCGGGAGGAGCCGGGCGTGGATCGGCTGTTTGACGTCGCCATGAAGCTGGAGGGGTTGTATCGTCATGCCTCCACCCATGCCGCCGGCGTGGTGATTGGCGACCGGCCCCTGGAACAGCTGGTACCGCTTTACCGCGATCCAAATTCGGACATGCCGGTGACCCAGTTCAACATGAAATGGGTGGAGCCCGCGGGCCTGGTGAAGTTCGATTTTCTCGGCCTGAAAACCCTGACCGTGCTGGACCGCGCGGTGGATATGATCCATGCCAGGGTGCCGGAATTTGATCTCGACCGGATACCGCTGGACGATACCGCGTCCTATGACCTGATCGCCCGGGGTGAGACGGTTGGCGTGTTCCAGCTTGAAGGTGCGGGCATGCGCGATACCCTGCGCCAGATGCAGCCGGATTGCTTCGAAGACATTATCGCCGTCGTCGCCCTGTACCGGCCCGGCCCCATGGATAACATCCCGCGCTTCTGCAACGTCAAGTCGGGCCGCGAAGAACCGGATTACCTGCACCCCTGTCTGGAAGAAATATTGACCGAGACCTATGGCGTCATCGTCTATCAGGAACAGGTCATGCAGATCGCCCAGGTGATGGCGGGCTACAGCCTGGGCGATGCCGATCTGCTGCGCCGGGCCATGGGCAAGAAGATCCAGGCCGAGATGGACGCGCAACGATCCCGCTTCGTCGAAGGCGCCATCGCCAACAATATTGATGGCGAGCGGGCGGAATATGTCTTCGATCTGGTGAACAAGTTCGCCGGCTATGGCTTCAACAAAAGCCACGCCGCCGCCTATGCCCTGATCGCCTATCAGACGGCCTATCTAAAGGCCAACCATCCGGTGGAATTCATGGCCGCGACCATGTCCCTGGACCTGACCAACACGGACAAGCTGAACCTGTTCAAGCAGGAAGTGAAACGCATGGGCATTGCCCTGCTGCCGCCCGATCTGAACAAATCCGATGTGGTCTTCACCGTGGCCCAAAATGCCGGTGGGGATGCCGGCGAAGAGCAGAACGGCGCGATCCACTATGCCCTGGCCGCCGTCAAGAACGTGGGCCGCGAGGCCATGGCGGCGGTGGTCGCGGAACGCCAGGACAAGGGCCCCTTCAAGGATGTCTGGGATTTCGCCGGCCGCCTGGACCCGCGCCAGGTCAACAAGCGGCAGGTGGAGAACCTGGCCCGCGCCGGCGCCTTTGACGGCCTCAATCCGAACCGGGCCCAGATGATGGCGGCGGCCGAGATCATGCTGCGCTTTGCCGCCGCCGCCGCCACCGATCGCGAGTCCGACCAGGTCAGCCTGTTCGGCGGCGAGGATGGCGCCGCCTCGGTGCCGCCGCCGCCCCTGCCCGTGGTTCCTGAATGGCTGCAATTGGACAAGCTGGCGAACGAGGCCCAGGCGATTGGCTTCTATCTCTCGGCCCATCCGCTTGAATCCTATCCCGCCTTGCTAGCGCGCAAGTCCATGGTCGATTTCGCCGAACTGGAGGCCCGCGCCAATCAAGGCGGCCAGCAGTTTCGTATCGCCGCTACTATCGAAGGCGTCAGCGAACGCAAGAGCGCCAAGGGCAAGCCATTCGCCTTCCTTGATGTATCCGATCAAACCGGCACCTTCGATGTGGCCTTGTTTGGCGAGGATCTGGCCGCCAGCCGGGAGCTGTTGATCAAGGGCAACTCTATCGTCATGACCATTGATGTGCGCGACGGCGAGAAAGGCCGGCGCATGATCGCCTCCCAGATCACCGACATCGACCAGGCCAGCCAAACCGTGGCCTCGGGCATCAGGGTCTTTCTGAAAAATCCCGACCCCCTGGCCTCTCTCCGCCATCTGTTGGAGGACCACAAGGGCCGCGGCCAAGTCACCCTGTTGCTGGAACTTGCCGGCAAGGGCCGCGAGGTTGAGATGGAACTGCCCGGCGGCTTCGCCATCACCCCCCAGGTACGCGGCGCCCTGAAAGCGATCCCCGGCGTCATGGACGTGCACGACGTCTGATCCGCAGGGGGAGCGCTATTTAGATGGACCTGACCTACTCCAAGAAGCATCAGGATTTACAGGCCGAGATCCGCAATTTCATTAAAACGGAAGGCCACCGTTCGCCCAAGTTCGGCGGCGGGCGCAAGCGGCCCGATCAGCAAAGGCTGGATTGGCAGTCGCTATTGCTGGAGCGGGGCTATATCGCGCGCACGGTGCCACGCGAATATGGCGGTTATGGCGCCGAGCTGGATATTCTGGAAAACGCCATCATCGCCGACGAGTTCTCCAAGGCGGGCATCTCGCCTGGTTATCTGGACGTCGGCGCACTGATCGTCGTACCGTCGCTGCTGGAGCTCGGCACCAAGGCGCAGTGCGAGCGTTGGGTCAAAACCACCCTGACTTGCGAGACCATCTGGTGCATCGGCAATTCCGAGCCGGGCTCGGGCAGTGACATGGCCAATGCCAAGACCAAGGCGGTGGTCGAGGGTGATGAGTTCGTCATCAACGGACAAAAGATCTGGACCTCGTCCGCCCATTTTGCGGACATGATGTTCCTGCTCTGCCGCACCGAGCCCGAAGCGCCCAAGCACAAGGGGCTGTCCTATTTGCTGGTGCCCATGGACACGCCGGGCATCGACGTCCGCCCCCTGGTGACCATGACCGAGCGGCCCGAATTCAACGAAACCTTCCTGACCGACGTACGCGTGCCTACGGACCAGATCGTCATGGGCCGGGGCGATGGCTGGAAGGTGGCCATCGCCTCGCTGAAGCACGAGCGCGTCATGCTGGGCGATCCCAACAAACAACTACAACGCTTTCATGCTATCCGCGAGTTAATGCAGGAAACATTGATCGACGGCGTAGCCATGATCGAGATGCCGGAATACCGCGACCGCCTGCTGCGTCTGCAGGGCGAGGTCCTGGCCGCCAAGTACCACAACATGCGCCTGTTGACCCTGCTTGACCAAGGCGTGGAGCCGGGCATCGTGGGCCTGATCCAGAAATACTACGCCACGACCCTGAACCACAGGCTTTCCGCCCTGGCCGTCGATGTTCTGGGCGAGGCCGGATTGCCGTACGACCCCCACGAGGTTAGCGAGGACGACGCCGCCACCACCTGGCAGATCGACTACATGTATGACATCGGCCTGATCATTGGCGGCGGCACTTCGCAGATCCAAAAGAATATCATCTCCGAACGGGGCCTGGGCATGCCCAGGGAACCCAAAGCGCAAATTCCGGCGGCGCGGGGTTAGGGCCATGGAATTTGCCTTGAGTGAAGATCAAAAGCTGATCGAGCAATCCCTGCGCGGCTATCTGGCCGATGCCAATCCACTGGACAATATTCGCGCCATCGCGGACGGGCGCGGCGGCTTTGACGACAAACTGTGGGCTGGTCTGTGCGAATTGGGCCTGCCCGGCCTGTTGGTGGCGGAGGAATATGGCGGCGCCGGTCTGACCATGCTGGATGCCGCCGTTGTCATGGAGGCCCTGGGCCATGCCGCCGCGCCTGTACCGTATATCGGTACCTGTGTCATGGCGCCCCTGGCCATGTCCCTGGCGGGTGGCAAGGCACAGCAACAGGCGTGGCTGCCTAGCATCGCAACGGGCCAGGTCCGGATGGCGGTTGCTTGTGGCGCTCTGACCGGCGCGACGGGCACCGCGGAACTGACTCTGTCCGGCCATGCTTTATCGGGCCAGGTTACCGGTGTACTGGATAGCGGTGGCGCCACTCATGTGCTGGTGTTCCTTGGCGACGGTCAGGCCGCCATCGTGGCGCGTGACGCCGGGGGCGTGACCCTGTCCCCGCGGCCCAGCCTGGACCGCACCCGGCCTTTGGCTGAGTTGTCCTTGGACAATGCCACGGTGGAGCTGCTGACGCACGGCAACGAAGCCGCGGCCCTGCAAGTGATCGATGCGGGCCGGTTGATGTTGGCGGCGGATACCTTGGGCGCGGGCCAGTGCATGATTGAAAAGGCGGTGGAATACGCCGGCCAGCGGGTCCAGTTCGAGCGCGTCATCGCCTCCTACCAGGCCGTCAAGCATATGTGCGCCGAAATGGTGGCGGCGTTGGAGCCCTGCCGCGCGCTGCTTTGGTATGCCGCGCATATCCAGGACCAGGATGACATGGTGGAACGCCGCGCCCTGGCCTGCCTGGCCAAGGCACAATTGGCCGAGGTCGGGCGTGATGTTGCGCGCACGGCAACGGAAGTGCACGGCGGCATGGGCTTTACGGATTTAATGGGGTTACACTTTTGGTTCAAACGCATCAGTTTCGACCGCCAAGTCCTGGGCGGGCCGGAACGCTGCCGCCAGGAAGCCGCCCAGGTTCAAGGCTGGCTGGCGGCATAGACTTGCGCGAAACACTAAGGGAGATCTGAACCATGAGCGTGGAAGTTAACGGTATCGCCCATATCCAGCTGACCGTGATCAATATTGAAAAATGCCTGCCGTTTTGGGAGCGGTTTTGCCATTTCCTGGAAATGAAGACCCTGATGAAATCGGACGACATGGTCTATTGCATTGGCAGCCGCACCGGCGTGCTGGTCCGCCAGGCGCCTGAGGGCAAGCGGGACCAGCCGTTCGACCAGGACCGTCCCGGTCTGCACCACATTTGTTTCCGCGCCCGCGCCAACGAAGACGTCGATAGCATCCACGCCTTTGTCCGCGATGAGCTTGGCGCCACGGTCCTGCGTGCGCCGGAGGAAGGTCCCTGGGCGCCGGGCTATTACTCGATCCTGTTCGAGGATCCGGACGGCCTGCGCGTGGAAGTCAATTACGTGCCCGGCAAGGGCCATCTTGAAAAATAGTCGCGATCAAATTGGGGAGTATCGATGATGACGGCGAAACGCGAGCCACGGGGCATGTACTACGAGGATTTTGAGATCGGCATGGAACTGGTGACGCCACGGCGCACCGTGACCCTGACCGACATCGTCAATTTTGCCTCCATCACCGGCGATTTTAACGCACCGCACTGCGACCACGAATTCTGCAAGGAACAGCCCTATGGCGAGCCCATTGCCCATGGCCCTCTGGTCTGGTCCATGGCGGGCGGCCTGGGCTATGCCTCTGGCATCACGGATGGCACCGTTGTAGCCATGCTGGGCGTGGATAACTGGCGGGTGCACCTGCCGGTCAAGCACGGTGACACCATCCATGTGGTCCAGCGCGTGACGTTCAAGCGGGAGACCTCGAAACCGGACATGGGCGTTGTCGAATTCGACCGGGAAATCCGCAATCAGCGCGATGAAGTGGTACAGTCCGCCAAGGCCACAAATATGTATTTGAGGCGGCCAACGTAAATCTGTCAAAATCCTGCGCGCACCCGAGGAAGGCTCCTGAGCGCCCGGCTATTATTCGATATTGTTCGAGGATCCCGACGGCCTGCGCGTGGAGGTCAATTACGTGCCCGGCAAGGGGCATTTCGAGACATAAGGCTCAAAGGAAATATTAGGGTAAGACTCGAGCGGTCACCGCGACAAAATCGATGTACCCTAACTCTTTGACTGGAGAGACCGCACCCAATGCGGTTGATGCGCTGCGGGTTGCGCACGACCATCCTAGATGGTTTAATAAGGGATGATATTCACGCAACTAAATGGAATTTTATTCGTAGCCGTCATTGCCCTGGGCTGCATGAGCGGGGCAGCGCCATCCATCGCGTCCGGTGATTGCGAGCCCTCGCGGGGTAATCCTCGATCCTTTTCGGACGAATGTGTCGAAGAAACTGCTTCTTCAAGCAATTCCAGGAGCGCGAAACAAACGAGCAAGAGACTCGATTACGGTTTGCTGTACGAATTAAAGTGGGAGACGGATTACATTGTCTGCCGTAATGCCGTCATCGTGATACGGAAAAATTTTGGCACATTTGAATGGAGTCCGCACTGGCCAGAGCACAAGATCGAAGCAAAACGCCGTGGTTACCTACCTAGCGATTGCGGAAAAATAGCCCGGGAAGGCCCAATAACGGGGCGATCAGTTGAGGCCAATGCGAATGCCAAGAATAAGAGCCCTCCATCAATAAAGACAACCCGCTCGGCGGCTTCCGAAAAGGCCCGTCATGCGGAAAATGAGCGTTTGACCCGGAAGGCGAAGGAAGAAGCCGAGCGCAAGGCCGCGATTGAGGCGGAAGCGAAACGACGTCAAAGGTTAATGACCGCGCAGCTAGCGCTTCAGGTATTGGGCATATATGGCGGTACGGCTGATGGCGTATTGGGGTCGAAAACCCGCGCCGCCATTGATCGCTGGCTGAAGGCGAACGGCATGGCGACCGGGATTGATTTAACTGAAGAGATAGTTGCTCGGATAGCACAGCAGGCCGAGGCCGCGAATGTCCGCCGTATGGCAAAGTTGAAAGCGGCCAAAAAGAAGCGCTTGGCGGCGCGGAATAAACGGCTGGACGCCCTTCGTAAAAAGCATCGGCACGCCGTAGCGGTGATAATCGGTAATCGGGACTACCAGGGCAGGACGCCCGATGTACTGTTTGCCGCCAATGATGCCGACGCAATGCGGCAGTTCACAACCAAGAATTTGGGCTACCGCGACGGCAATATCATCGATTTGCGGGACGCCACTCTGACCCAACTCAATGCGACCTTTGGCACCGTGGACAATTACAGAGGCCGCCTATTTGACTACGTCCGCCCAGGCAAATCCGATGTTATCGTCTTCTATTCCGGTCACGGTGTGCCTGGATCTAAGAACCGCAGGGGTTATTTGCTGCCTATCAATGCCGATCCTAACCGCGTTGAGTTAAATGGCTATCCACTCGACACGCTTTTGAGCAATCTCGCCAAGATACCAGCGCGCTCAATGTCAGTTTACCTGGACGCCTGCTTCAGCGGCGAGAGTGAGAGCGGGACGTTGGTGCGGTCAACCTCCGGCATTACAATACAGGCGAAAATGCCCTCATCTGCCGCGCACATGACCGTTATTACCGCGGCGCGAAATGACCAGTTCGCAAGCTGGGACGAAGACGCCAAACATGGATTATTCACCAAACACCTTCTCGCTGCTCTCATGGGCGAGGCGGATAGCGAAGATTATGGCGATGGTGATGGCAAGGTAACGCTGGCCGAACTCAAGGCCTATCTCGACGAAGAGATGACCTATCAGGCGCGTCGACGTTACAGCCGAGACCAAAAGGCAACTGTTCAAGGCAACTTGAACAGGGTATTGGCGACGTTGCGGTAATTTTGGGCGGCCACAATATGGTCGGCGAACGAGCATCATACGTTCGATTAGTTTCCTCTTTCACCTTTGTCTAAATGGAGATTTACGACCATTGTCTTGGTTGCCCCTGTCCGACTTCGCTGGTGCCGGCAGACTGTATTGATGGTTTCCGGCGTGCCTTATTAAACCGCCTTGCAATGCCCACCAATTCCGTCTATGAACCCCGCGACTTAACGTAAATCGCACGTGGGCTTGCGTCGATGGGACAGACAGACCCCATCGGTGCTCCGGTGTCCGGCAACGGATGGGCGCCCGCGGAGGCATAACCGGAGAAGAAAATGACACTTTCGGACGTCCCGACATTCACCATGCGTCAGCTCTTGGAAGCTGGCGTCCATTTCGGCCATCAGACCCATCGCTGGAACCCCAAGATGGCGCCCTTCATCTATGGCGCGCGGAATAATATCCACATTATGGATCTGCGGGAAACCGCGCCGATGCTGCAACGCGCCCTGGTCCGGGTCCGCGACGAGGTTTCGCGCGGCGGCCGGGTGCTGTTCGTCGGCACCAAGCGCCAGGCCTCAGGTCCCTTGACCGATGCGGCCAAGGCCTGCGGCCAGTACTACGTCAACCATCGCTGGCTGGGCGGCATGCTGACCAACTGGCGCACGATCTCCAATTCCATCAAGCGTCTGCGGACCCTGGAAGATCAATTGGCGGAGGAAACCAACGGCCTGACCAAAAAGGAGCTGTTGCAGCTGACCCGCGAGCGGGACAAGCTGGAGCGTGCCCTGGGCGGCATCAAGGAAATGGGCGGTCTTCCAGCCGTGATGTTCGTGATCGACACCAATAAGGAAGAGATCGCCATCCAAGAGGCCAAGAAGCTGAACATTCCGGTCATCGCGGTGGTGGATTCCAACTGCGACCCCGACAAGATCGACTTCCCCATTCCGGGCAACGATGACGCGGCCCGCGCCATCTCGCTCTATCTGGACCTGATCTCGCGCTCGGTGATCGCCGGTCTGCAGCAGGAACGCCAAAGCGACGGCGAGGACCTGGGCGCGGCGGAAGAGCTGCCCATGGAGGAAGTCGCGGCGGTGGAAGAAGCGGTTGCCGAGGCGGCCGCGGAACCTGAGGCAGCGCCAGAAGCTGCCCCGCAAGCGGCTGCTGAGGCGGCTCCGGAAGCAGCTCCGGAAGCTCCGGCATCTTAGTCAACTTCACTCATTATAACAGTAGTTTACACTGTATACTTCACCTGGGAGATTAACAGTGACACAAGTATCAGCGGCAATGATCAAAGAGCTGCGCGGTAAGACCGGCGCCGGCATGATGGATTGTAAGAAGGCCTTGGAGGAATCCGAGGCTGATGTCGAAGCGGCCGTCGATTGGCTGCGTACCAAGGGCTTGGCGGCAGCCGCCAAAAAGGCCGGACGCGTGGCCGCCGAAGGCCTCATCGCGGTGGCCGCGGAAGGCAACAAGGGCGCCGTGGTTGAAGTCAACAGCGAGACGGATTTCGTCGCCCGCAACGACCAGTTCCAGGATTTCGCCCGCAACATGGGCAATTTGGTGCTGGCCAGCGGCAATGGCGACCTCGATGCCCTGCAGGCCGAGGCTTATCCGAGCAGCGAGCGTAATGTGGGCGAGGAACTGACCCACATGATCGCCACGATCGGTGAAAACATGTCCCTGCGCCGGGCCGACACCTTGTCGGTGGACCAAGGCGTGGTTGCCAGCTATGTCCATTCCGCCGCCGCCCCCGGCCTGGGCCGCATCGGCGTACTGGTGGCGCTGGAATCCTCGGGCGATCAGGGGCAACTGGCTGCCCTGGCGAAACAGGTTGCCATGCACGTGGCCGCCGCCTCGCCGCAGTCGGTCAGTACCGATGATCTGGACCCCGAATCGGTCGAGCGTGAACGCGCGGTTTTGACCGAACAGGCCCGCGACAGCGGCAAGCCCGAAGACATCATCGCCAAGATGGTCGAAGGCCGCCTGCGTAAGTTCTATCAGGACGTGGTCCTGACCGAGCAGACCTGGGTGATCGACGGCGAGAGCAAGGTGGCTAAGGTGCTGGAACAGGCAGGCAATGACCTTGGCGCGCCGGTAAAGGTCGCCGGGTTCATTAAGTACGTCATCGGCGAAGGCATTGAGCGGGAAGAAACGGATTTCGCGGCGGAGGTCGCGGCACAAGTTTCGGGTTGATTTTTCCCCGCTTCAGCCATGCAATAGGCGCCGGCTAATAATGACGCCGTGAATAAGAGGGGGAGCCGCTCGTGACAGCGTCCGAGATAGGCAATTCAGAAGCAACTGGTGATGGCCAGAAATTGCGCTATCGCCGGGCCTTGTTGAAGATTTCCGGCGAGGCCCTGATGGGCGCGGGCGAATATGGCGTTGACTTCGGGACGGTGCGCCGGATCGCCGAGGACGTCAAGCAAGTGCACGATCTGGGCGCCGAAGTTTGCCTGGTGATTGGCGGCGGCAACATCTTTCGCGGCATATCCGGCGCCACGGTGGGGATGGAACGCTCCAGCGCCGATTACATGGGCATGCTGGCGACGGTCATGAACGCCCTGGCCATGCAAAGCGCCCTGGAAGGCATCGGCCTGCCGACGCGGGTCCTCTCGGCGATCCCGATGTCCACGGTCTGCGAACCATATATCCGCCGGCGCGCGGTGCGGCATCTGGAAAAAGGCCGTGTCGTGATTTTCGCCGCCGGCACAGGCAATCCATATTTTACCACCGACACCACGGCGGCCTTGCGGGCAGCAGAGATGGATTGCGATTGCCTGTTGAAGGGCACCCAGGTGGATGGCGTCTATTCAGCGGACCCAAGCAGCAACCCCGATGCCGAACGGTACGATCATTTAAGCTATCACCAAGTTCTGGCCCGCGATCTAAAAGTGATGGATGCGGCCGCCATTTCCCTTGCACGAGAGAATGCGATCCCTATCCTGGTGTTCTCTATTCATAACGACGGTTCTTTTGCCGACGTATTGCAGGGAAAAGGTACGTGTACCGTCATAGATGAAAATGCCTGACATAAGGACCCAAGAAGAACTAAGGGATAAGGGAGAATGAACGGTGGCGGATCCTGACCTGGACGATCTGGAAAGGCGTATGAACGGCGCTGTTGAGGCGTTGCGGCACGAATTCGCAGGCTTGCGCACGGGACGGGCATCAATCGGCTTGCTGGAGCCCGTGGTGGTTGATGTATATGGCGCGCAGATGCCCTTGAACCAAGTTGGCACCATTGGCGTACCGGAACCACGCATGCTGACGGTGCAGGTCTGGGACAAGACAGCCGTGTCGGCGGTGGAAAAGGCGATCCGCGCTGCCGGACTTGGCTTGAATCCGGCCGCGGACGGCCAGTTGGTGCGAGTGCCGATTCCGGAATTGACAGAGGAACGGCGCCTTGAAATGGCCAAGATCGCCCATAAATATGCCGAACAGGCCCGTGTCGCCGTGCGCAATGTGCGCCGCGACGGCATGGAAACTCTGAAGAAGATGGAAAAGGATGGCGATCTGAACGAGGACGACCATCATCTCTGGAGCGACGAAGTACAACAATTGACGGACCAGACCATCGCCAAGATCGACGAAGCCCTGGAAACCAAAGACGAAGAAATCAAACAGGTTTAGCGGAAACCAGATCGTGACCAATCCTTCACCACAGGCCGAAGCCCCCACGCCGCCCAGACATATCGCCATAATCATGGACGGTAATGGCCGCTGGGCCAAGGCGCGCGGCCTGCCCCGCGTGGCGGGCCATCAACGCGGCGTTGATGCTTTGCGCGGCGTGGTCGAGGCCAGCCAGGAAATGGGCATCGACTATCTGACGCTGTATGCCTTTTCCTCAGAGAACTGGAAACGGCCGCCGACCGAGGTCGATGACCTGATGGGTTTGTTACGTCTGTATTTGCGCCGGGAGTTGCGGGATTTACACCGTAGCGGCGTGCGCATCCGGTTCATCGGCGAATGGCGGCTGCTGGCGCCCGATATCGTCAAACTGATCGAGGATGCGGAGCGGACCACCATCGATAATAGCGGTCTGACCCTGGTCATCGCCGTAAACTATGGCAGTCACCGGGAAATTGTCGAGGCTAGCCGGCAAATTGCGGTCGCCGTCGCGGATGGCCGCATGGACCTTGATGACATCGACGAGGCGACCTTTGCCTCGCACCTTCACACTGGCGGCATTCCCGATCCCGATCTCGTTATCAGGACCAGCGGTGAACAGCGCTTGAGCAATTTTCTGCTTTGGCAGGCCTGTTATGCGGAACTGGTCTTCATGGACGTGCTGTGGCCCGATTTCAACAAGCGCAGCCTGGAACAAGCCATAGATGAATTCCATCACCGCGAACGACGCTATGGCGCAACCAGCGGCTGATCCCATACCATCCCCTTTGCGGACACGAGTTCTGTCGGCACTGGTCTTGCTGCCCGTGGTCCTGGCGCTGCTCTATGTGGGCGGCCTGGGCTTTGCCCTTTTGCTAGGCTTGGCCGCGGTTCTGATGGCGGGGGAATGGGACCGCCTGACAGAAGGCGACATACGCGGTCCAAAGCACTTCGCCAATTTTGGCTGTTTTGCTGGCAGTCCTGGCACTTGGCTATTACGGTCAGGCCGGCTGGGCCCTGCTGGCGCTGTTGCCCGGTGCCTTGCTACTTGCCGTTCTGAGCCGCTTGAACGGGCGTGCGGCGGTTTGGCCAATACTTGGCCTGTTTTGGCTGGGGCTGCCTTGCCTGGCTTTGCTGTGGCTGCGCATGGGGGATGATGGGATGCTGGCCGTTTCATGGCTGTTTCTGGCTGTCTGGAGTTGCGATACGGGAGCCTACTTCGCCGGTCGGCGCATCGGCGGGCCTAAGCTGGCGCCCCGGATCAGCCCCAAAAAAACCTGGTCGGGGTTGCTTGGCGGAATGGCGTTGGCCGCCCTGGCATCAGCACTGCTGGCCCTCGCCATGGGGCTGACGGGGATCGCGCTTTTGGCGTTTCTGGGTGCGCTTTTGGCCATGATCTCGCAAGGCGGGGATTTGGCCGAGTCGGCTGTGAAACGCCATTTCGACGTTAAGGACAGTGGCGCCCTGATCCCCGGCCATGGCGGTATTCTGGACCGGGTTGATGGCGTTTTGTTTGCCGCCCCGGCCTTGGTCTTGCTGACCCTGGCTTCCGCACTGACCCCTGCCTTGGACGTGCTGCCATGGCGGTAGGGCAAGCAAACAAGCAAGACGGCGCCGCGCCGCGCCGGGTCTCGATCCTGGGAGCGACCGGTTCCGTTGGCTGCAATACCCTGGATCTGATCGCACGCCAGCCCGAAGCCTACAAGGTCGTCGCCCTGACGGCACAGCGCAATGTGGAGTTGCTGGCGGCACAGGCCCGCCAGTTCAACGCCGAACTGGCGGTCATCGGGGACGCCGCACATCACGGCGCCTTGCAGGAGGCCTTGGCCGGCAGCGGCGTGGCTGTTGCCTCGGGCGCCGAAGCCCTATGCGAGGCGGCGGAAAGACCCAGCGATTGGATCATGGCGGGGTTCGTCGGCGCCGCCGGCCCAGGACCGACCCTGGCCGCCAATCGGCGGGGCGCCGTCGTTGCTCTGGCCAACAAGGAATGCCTGGTCTGCGCCGGCGAATTGATGCTGCAGGAAGTCCAGCGCAGCGGCGCTACCTTGCTGCCGGTGGATTCCGAACATAACGCCATCTATCAGGTCTTTGATTTCGACCGGCCAAAGAGCGTCGACCGTATCATTCTAACCGCGTCGGGCGGGCCCTTCCTGAACCTGGACGTAACGGCCATGGCCCAGGTCACGCCGGCCCAGGCGGTGGCGCATCCGAACTGGGACATGGGCAACAAAATTTCGGTGGACTCGGCCACCATGATGAACAAAGGCCTGGAATCGATCGAGGCCTTCCACCTGTTTCCCGTCACCGCCGCGCAGATCGATATTCTGATCCATCCGCAATCCGTGGTGCATAGCCTGGTTGCCTATGTGGATGGCTCGGTCCTGGCGCAGTTGGGGGCGCCCGATATGCGCACGCCCATCGCCTATGCCCTGGCCTGGCCGGACCGCATGGCAACCCCGACGGAACGGCTGGATCTGGCCCGCATCGCCAATCTGGCGTTCGAGGCGCCCGATCCCATGCGCTTTCCATCGCTACGCCTGGCGCGCGAGGCATTGGAGGCGGGGGGCACCGCGCCAACGGTCCTGAATGCCGCCAACGAAATCGCCGTCGCCGCGTTCCTGGAGGAACGCCTGGGCTTCCTGGAAATCGCCCGGGTGGTTGAGGAAACCTTAAACAAAGTGGCTGTAACCTCGGTGGCTGAATTGGCCGATGTTGGCGCCGCCGATGACGAGGCCCGAAAGATGGCACGGCAAATAGCCGGCCTTCCGGCCCGGCGCGATGGCCGCTTGAGCCTGGTACAAGGTTAGACTGCTAATGGAAATGATCATGGACTTTTTTACCGGCGTCGGGGGCTATGTGCTGCCGTTTCTGGTTGTCTTGACGATCCTGGTTTTTGTTCACGAGATGGGCCATTACCTGGTCGCGCGCTGGAATGGCGTCCGGGTCGAGGTCTTTTCCATCGGCTTCGGGCCCGAGATTAGAGGCTGGAATGACAGCACCGGCACGCGCTGGAAATTCTGCTGGATACCCTTTGGCGGCTACGTGAAGTTTTTTGGCGACAGCGATGGCGCCTCCCGGCCCGATGACGAGACCTTGCGCGAGCTGACCGAAGACGAGCGCGCGGTGTCCTTCCATCACAAGAGCCTTGGTCAGCGTGCCGCTGTGGTCGCCGCCGGGCCTATGGCCAACTTTATCTATGCCATCGTCGTGCTGGCGGCCATGTACATGGCCTTTGGCCAGCGGGTCACGCCGGCGGAAATTGGCCGCGTTGTCGATCAAGGCGCCGGGCAAATAGCCGGCTTTCAGGAAGGCGACGTGGTTCTGGCCATCGACGGCGACAGCATCCACCGTTTTGAACAGTTTGAGCAGGCGGTCTTCCTGAACCCCGAGACCCTCCTCACCTTCCGCATCCGCCGCGATGGTCGGGAACAGACAATCGCGGCCACGCCGCGTCTGGTTGAAAAGGCTGACCGCCAGGGCATCATGCACAAGTTTGGCGATCTGGGCCTGTGGCCGGCCAATCCGGCGATCGTCGGCAAGGTTTATGAAAACAGCCCGGCGGCCGAAGCCGGCGTCATGGTGGGCGACCGGATCGTGGCCATCGACGGCAGGCCGGTCGACAATTTCGAACGCCTGCAGGACATCGTCGCCATCAGCAAGGGGCGGCGGCTGGCGGTCACCGTTCTGCGTGACGGCGGCGAAGTCCGCCTGCATATGGCGGCCCGGCGCGATGTGACGGCGGCGGCGGATGGCGGTGCCGCCAAGGAGCGCTGGCTGATCGGCATACTGAGGGCGCAAAGGGCGCCAGTCCGACTAAGTCCCGGCAACGCCGTCGTTCAGGCGGTGGCGACCTGTTACAACATGTTGGAGCAGACCCTGGCCTATGTGGGGCAGATGATTTCCGGCAGCCGGGGAACGGAGGATCTGGGCGGTCCCATACGAATCGCACATGCATCGGGGCAAGCGGCCCAGGTCGGCGTCGAACAACTGATCATGCTGTCAATTCTGCTATCTCGGCATGATCAATCTGTTCCCAATCCCCATACTGGACGGCGGCCACCTGCTTTTCTACGGCTTTGAAGCTATACTGCGCCGTCCCCTGACGGAGCGGACCCAGGAATTCGCCTTTCGCATCGGCTTGGCTATGGTGCTAACACTTACGGTCTTTGCCACCTGGAATGATCTGGTAAACTTGCGCGTCGTGGAGTTTATCGCCGGCCTGTTCTCATAACCCGGGAACGAGGTCTATTGGAGGCCGTACATTTGCGTTTTCGTTGGATCCCCTTGCCCTTTGCCGCAACGTTCGTTGGCGCCCTGCTGGCTGCCTCGCTAATGGCGCTGGCGACCGCTGCTCCGGTTCTCGCCCAAACAGCGTCATCACCTATCGTGGCGCGCATCGATGTGCAGGGCAATCAACGGATCGAGGCCTTGACGGTGCAGTCATACATGACCATCTCGACCGGCGAACCGTTCGATGCGGCCAAGGTTGATCAATCATTGAAGGCCTTATTCGCGACCGGCCTGTTCGCGGACGTTTCCATCCGCCGCCAGGGCAATGTGTTGGTGGTCGACTTAGTGGAAAATCCGATCATCAACCGGCTGGCATTCGAGGGCAACAAGCGGGTCAACGATGACACGCTGGAGCAGGAAGTACAATTACGTCCCCGCATCGTCTACACCCGCAGCCGGGTACAGGCGGATGTCCAGCGGATCCTGCAAGTCTACCGCCGTAGCGGCCGCTATGCCGCCTCGGTGGAACCAAAGGTCGTCCAGCTTGAACAGAACCGCGTTGATCTGATCTTCGAAATCAACGAGGGGCCGGTCACCGGCATTCGCCGCATCGACATTATCGGCAACAAGAGTTTCGACGACGGCAAGCTGCGCCGGACCATCGCGACCAAGGAAACCCGCTGGTACCGCTTCTTCTCCTCCGACGACAACTATGACCCCGACCGCGTGACCCTGGATCGGGAATTGCTGCGCAAATTTTATCTGGAGCGCGGCTATGCCGATTTCCGAGTTCTCTCGGCGGTGGCGGAGTTGACTCACGACCGCAGCAATTTCTTCCTCGCCTTCACGGTGGAAGAGGGCGAAATGTACAAGTTCGGCAAGATCGATTTGGCCACCAGCCTGCGGAATCTGGACCCCGAGTCCCTGCGCGGCGCGCTGACCATCTTTGAAGGCGATACTTATAACGCCGAGGCGATTGAAAAAACCATTGAGAAGCTGAATTTCGCCGTTGGCGCCCTTGGCTATGCCTTCGTGGATATCCGCCCTCGGGTTAAACGCCTACGGGATCAACGTTTGATCGAACTGGTGCTGGAGATCAATGAAGGGCCGCGGGTCTATATTGACCGGATTAATATAACCGGCAACATCCGCACCCTGGACAAGGTTATCCGGCGCGAGATGAAGCTTGTGGAAGGCGATGCCTTCAATACGGCCAAGCTGCGCCGGTCGCGGCAACAGATTCGCCGTCTGGGCTTTTTTGACAAGGTCGATGTGGCGCAGGCGCCGGGCGAAACAGACGACAAGGTTGTCATTGATGTCGACGTGCAGGAGCGTTCCACGGGCGAATTGAGTTTCGGCCTGGGCATATCGACGACGGAAACCGTGGTTGGCGACATCTCGATCCGCGAGCGCAATCTGTTGGGCAAAGCGCAGGACCTGAAAGTATCGCTGGGCCTATCCGCCAAGCGCCAGCAAATAGATTTGTCATTCACCGAACCTTACTTTCTGGATCGCCATGTCTCCGCCGGTTTCGATATATTCAGCCTGAAAGAGGACCAGCAAGACCGTAGTTCCTTTGACGAACAATCCCGCGGCTTCAGCCTGCGCTCGCGCTTCCCGATTACGGAAAACCTAAAACAGGGCGTGCGCTATACCTTGCGCGAGGACACCATCGAGAATATCGATAATGATACCTCGGACTTTATTCGCGTGGATGCGGGAGATTATATTACCTCCGCCATCAGCTATAATCTGACCTACGACACCCGTGACGACATTTTTCTGCCCACCACGGGTATCATTATCGGCGGCGGCCAGCAATTGGCGGGCCTGGGCGGCGACGTTCAATATATACGCAGCACCGGCAAGATTTCGTACTTCTACCCCATTACCCAGGATGTGGTGGCCAATGCGGCCTTGACAGGCGGACACATACTCGGCCTGGACCAGGACGTGCGGGTGCTGAACCGGTTTTTCCTGGGCGGCGACAACTTCCGCGGCTTTGAAACCGGTGGTCTGGGTCCAAGGGACAGCTCGACCGATGATGCGATCGGCGGCAATACCTATTTCGTGGCCACCGGCGAAATGCGGTTTCCCATCGGCCTGCCCAATGATTTCGGTGTTTTGGGCCGGGCTTTCACGGAAATTGGCACCTTGCTTGACCCTGACGTAAGCGGTGCCAATTTGCTCGATTCAAAAGAACCGCGCGTAAGTATCGGCGTAGGCGTATCATGGCGCTCGCCATTCGGTCCAATCCGTGTCGACCTGGCCCAAGCCGTGGTCAAGGAAAATTTCGATAAAGAAGAATTATTCCGCTTTAGTTTTGGCACCAGGTTCTAAGTATCGTAATATTTAGGGCCCGGCATATTCGGCGAAACCCATGCTGCGGTTTGGAAAGACATTACATGCGGCATTTATTTGCTCTGCCCATTATAGCATTTGCCATATTGCTTGTTACGGCCATTGATTCCAGAGCCTTCGCACAAGATAGCAAGGCGCTGCCAAGGGCCGTCGTGGCGGTCCTCGACTATGCGCATATTCTGCGGACCTCGGACGCGGCCAAGGATATTCGCCGGCAGGTCGATCAATACCGCATCAGCCTGCGCGATGCGATCCAGGCCGAAGAGCTTGCTCTGCGCAACGAAGAGGCCGAACTGAAGCGCCAGCGCAACGTCTTGAGTCCGGAAGCCTTCGCCAACAAGCGGGAGCAGTTCAAGAAGCGGGTGATGACGGCACAACGGCAGGGGCAGGGGCAGAAACGGCAACTGGACCAGGCTATCAAGACGGCCATGCTGCAGGTACAGCAGGCGGTGATACCTATTGTCAAGAAACTGACGGAGATTAACGGAATTAACATTGTGGTGGATAAATCACAGGTTCTCGTCGCTGACCGGGCGATTGATATTACCAAACCGGTGCTGGATAGGCTGAACCAAAACCTGCGCACGGTCGCGGTTCCCAAACCGCAATGAACAGACCGCAAAAATCGTGAACAAGCAGTAGGCGGATATGGCCGATCCCAGATTTTTTCAACAGCAGGGCCCCTACAGGTTGAGCGAATTAGCTGCAATCGCCAATGCGGAATTGGCCGATGCGGCAACAGCCGATATCTTGATCAATGATATCGCGGCCCTGGAAACAGCCGGGCCCGGGCAGTTAAGTTTTCTTGACAACAAGGCATATATTGATGCCTTCGCCGCCAGCCGGGCACCGGCCTGCATCGTGGCCGCCCAACATGCCGGACGCGCGCCTGACGGCATGGCGTTGTTGCTGAGCAAACAGCCCTATCGGGCCTTTGCCCTGATCGCCCAGGCATTCTATCCCAGGCCGCGTCCGCTGGCAGCAATATCCACAGCCGCGTCAGTCGATGCCTCGGCGGTGCTGGGCGACGGCTGTCAGGTAGAAGCCGGCACCGTGATTGCCGCCGGCGCGGAACTGGGCAGCCATTGCGCCATAGGCGCCAACGCCACCATCGGTCCCGGTGTCATCATGGGCGACGACTGTATTGTCGGTGCCAATGTTTCGCTCTCTCATTGCCAGATCGGCGATCGGGTCACCCTGCATCCCGGCGCGCGGATCGGCCAGGATGGATTTGGCTTTGCCATTGATCCCGCCGGTCACATCAAAGTGCCGCAGGTCGGTCGCGTGATGATTGGCGATGACTGCGATATTGGCGCCAATACGACGATCGACCGTGGTTCCATGCGCGATACGGTGATCGGCCCCGGTTGTTGGATTGATAATCTGGTGCAAATCGGGCACAACGTTGAATTGGGCCGTGGCTGTGTGATCGCCGCTCTGGCCGGAATATCGGGCAGCACCAAGGTAGGCAACTTCGTTGCCTTGGGCGGGCAGGTTGGCATGGCGGGCCATCTGAATATCGGCGATGGCGTGCAGATCGCAGCGCAAAGCGGTGTCATGGCGGATGTTCCGCCCGGTTTGACCCTGTGCGGCTCGCCGGCGGTGCCGATCAAGGAATTTTTTCGCGGCGTGGCGACCTTGCGACGCCTGACGCGGAACAAGGACAAGGGTGAAGGAAAAAGCGATGGCGAGGGGACATGACTGAGGCACCGGCTAGCGGCATTGTGGAGGCCATCGATATCAACCGCATCATGGCGATGATACCCCATCGCTATCCTATGCTGTTGATTGACCGCGTGGTCGACATCGTGCCCGGCGAAAGCGCCGTGGGTATCAAGAACGTCACCATCAACGAACCGCAGTTCCAGGGCCATTTCCCGCAGCGCCCGGTAATGCCGGGAGTCTTGATTGTTGAAGCCATGGCGCAGACGGCGGCAGTTCTGGTGGTGCAGTCCCTCGGCGGCGAGGTCGAGGGCAAGCTGGTCTATTTCATGTCCATCGACAATTGCCGCTTCCGCCGCCCCGTGGGCCCGGGCGACGTCATGCGTTTGCACGTTACCAAGGAACGCAGCAAGGGCAAGGTTTGGAAATTTCAGGGCAAGGTCTATGTTGATGACGCACTTTGCAGCGAGGCCAATTTCATGGCCATGCTGGCCGATGAATAGGTTGGCGGATAGGTTGGGACGATAGGTTAGGATCATGGTGGAAATTCATCCGACGGCAATCGTGGAAGACGGCGCCGAACTTGGTACCGGGGTGCGGATCGGCCCCTATTGTACCGTCTCGGCCGAGGCGAAACTGGGCGATGGCGTCGTTCTCGACAGCCATGTGGTAATTGCCGGGCGTACCACCATTGGCCCCAACAATCGCATCTATCCCTTCGCGGTGGTCGGATCCGCGCCGCAGGATACCAAATACGCCGGCGAAGCGTCGGAGCTGATCCTGGGCGCCAATAACGTCGTGCGCGAACACGTCACCATGCACCCCGGCACCGAGGGCGGCGGCATGGTGACCCGCGTGGGCAACAATTGTCTGATCATGGTGGGTGCCCATCTGGCACATGACTGTCAGCTTGGCGACCACGTCATCCTGGTCAACAACGTTATTCTCGGTGGCCATGTCGAGGTTCAGGACCATGCCATTTTAGGCGGCATGTCGGCGGTGCATCAGTTTGTCCGGATCGGCCGCCACGCCATGATTGGCGGCAAATCGGCGGTGGAAAGCGATGTTATTCCCTATGGCTCGGTGCTCGGCAACCGGGCCTATTTGAGCGGCCTGAATATCATTGGTCTGAAACGGCGCGGCTTTAGCCGGGATGAAATCCATGGCCTGAGGGCCGCCTATCGGCTGTTGTTCGCCCAGGAAGGCACCATGCAGGAGCGCCTGGTCGATGTCGCCGCCATGTTCGCGGAGCACGAACAGGTGATGGAGATCGTGGCATTTATCCAGGCGGATTCCTCGCGCGCCCTCTGCCAGCCGAAAGTGGACCGTGCCGCCTAAACTAGGCATCCTGGCCGGCCGGGGTGAATTGCCCGGCCGTATCGTCGAGGCGGCGCGGGCCGCCGGGCGGGAATTCTTCGTTATTGCCTTTAACGGCGAGACGGACCCGACCACGGTAGCGGATGGGGCGGCCGGCGGGATCGAGCACGCCTGGGTCGATGTTGCAACGGTGGGCCGGACCATCAAGCTGTTGAAGCAGGCCGAGGTCGAGGAACTGGTTCTGATCGGCCCCGTGGGACGGCCGGATTTCAGCAAGCTGAAACCCGATTGGCATGGCGCCAAACTGCTGCCCAAGGTCATTCGCGCGGCCCGTCAGGGCGATGACGCCATCATGAAGGTGGTGGTGGAGGATTTGGAGAGCCAGGGCTTTGCCATTCTGGGCGCCGAGACGGTGCTGGCCAGTCTGGGGGCGCCCACGGGAAGTTTTGGCGCTCATGCACCCGATGCCCGCGATCGGGCCGACATTGAACGGGGTATGGCGGTGCTGGCGCGGCTGGGGGAGTTGGACATTGGCCAGGCCGTTGTTGTCCGCGACGGTTATGTTCTGGCGGTGGAAGCCGCCGAGGGCACGGACGAGATGCTACGGCGCTGCGGCCAGTTCAGCACCGGCGAGCCTGCCGGCGTGCTTGTCAAACGGCCCAAGCCGGAGCAGGAACGCCGGGTCGATCTGCCCACCATCGGGGTTCCGACTGTGCAAGGCGCGGCGGCGGCTGGCCTGAAGGGTATCGCGGTCGAGGCCGGCGGTGCCCTGGTCGCGGACCGGGTGGCGGTGGCGAAAGCAGCGGATGCGGCGGGGATCTTCGTTTGCGGCGTCACCATTGAAGAGGTGCATGGGAAAGAGGTACCTGGGGAAGAGCTGCCTAGAGAAGAGCTGTCTGGGGAGGACGGGTCCTGAGCGCGGCCAGCCGGCATTTTGTTCTGGTCGCGGGCGAGGCCTCGGGTGATGCCCTGGGTGCCAGATTGATCGCCGCCCTGCGGCAACGCAGTGGCGACGAGATTGAATTCAGCGGCGTCGGCGGGGCGCTGATGGCGGCCCAGGGTCTGGACAGCCTTTTCCCCATCGCGGATCTGTCAGTCATGGGCCTGGCCGAAATCCTGCCCCGCCTGCCCCTATTGCTACGCCGCCTGTCCGAAACCGCGGCCCATGTTAGAAAAGTACAGCCGACGGCGTTGATTACCATCGATGCACCAGGCTTTTCATTCCGCCTGGCCAAACGCCTGAAAGGCGAAGGCATCCCTTTGATCCACTACGTCGCCCCCCAGGTCTGGGCCTGGCGGCCGGGCCGGGCGCGGCATCTGGCCGGGCGGATTGATCACTTGCTGGCCCTGTTGCCGTTCGAGCCCGCTTTCTTTTCTGACTATGACCTGCCCTGTGATTTCGTCGGCCATCCGGTGATCGAGGGCGTGGCGGATGCACCGGGCGATGGCGCCGCCTTTCGCCGCGCCAGGGGCATTGCCGCCGAGGCCAAGGTTCTGGCCATGCTGCCCGGCAGCCGGGTCGGCGAAGCCAGCCGCCTGTTGCCGATTTTCGCCCAGGTCGCAGGCCTATTGCAGGCCCAACAACCCGGCTTGGAAATCGTTCTGCCAACGGTGGAACAGGTGGCGGCCACCGTTACGGAAGCGGTGCGTCCCTGGTCCGTGCCCACTCACATTGTTAAAGATGGTGATGCCCGCGCCGATGCCTTCGCCGCCGCCGATGCCGCACTTGCCGCCTCTGGCACGGTGTCGTTGGAGCTCGCCTTGCGGGGCATTCCAGCCGTGGTCGCCTACCGCACCAATCCAATCACGGCGGCCCTGGTCCGGCGCATGCTGACCATTCCCCATGTGGCCTTGCCAAATATCCTGGCCGACCGGCAGGTAATGCCTGAATTCCTGCAGGAAAATTGCCAGCCTGGGCCTATTGCCGCCGCCCTGGGGCAATTGCTGGATGATCCTGCGCGGCGCGCGGCCCAGGAGGCGGAGCTGGCGCATATTGCCGAAATGCTGGGGCGCGGCGATACCGCGCCAAGCTTACGCGCGGCCGATGCCATACTGCGGGTCGTCGAGGACAGATAAAAAAAGGGCCCGCGAATGCGTGCCATTTTGTCGATAGCTGGTGCCGTGTTTAGCGTTTGT
>CAYWYB010000024.1:0-27636 GCA_964462145.1 uncultured Rhodospirillaceae bacterium | reverse complement strand
ACCGCGCGTCCTGTTCAAACCAGGTGGCCGCCATGAATAATGCGGGCTAGGAAAACATGAAACATATTTTGGACGGCATTGTCGTCATAGATTTTACCCAAGTCGTTGCCGGCCCCGCCTGCACCCGCCTGATGGCGGAACTGGGCGCCGAGGTAATCAAGGTGGAACTGGCCCCCGACGGCGATCCATCGCGCCGGTTACCGACAGTACGCAACGGCCACAGCGGCTATTTCGTGCAACATAACCAAGGCAAAAAGGGCATCTGCATCGACCCCCGTCAAAGCGCGGGCCTGGAAATATTGAAAGGCCTGATCAAAAAGGCCGACGTGCTGGTCGAGAATTTTTCGCCGGGCGCCATTGGCCGCCTCGGCCTTGGTTGGGAGGTTGTAAGGCAGCTGAACCCGAATCTGATCATGTGTTCAATCTCAGCCTTCGGACAGGACGGCCCGTTGCGCGCCCTGCCCGGCTTTGACTATATCGCCCAGGCCTACGCCGGGGCCACTTCGATGATCGGTGAGCGCTGCGGCGCGCCGGCCATAACGGGCCTGGCCCTGGGCGACGTGGGCACCGCCGTGACCGCGTTGGCGGCTATCAACGGCGCTTTGTTCTGGCGGGAAAGAAGTAAGGGCCAAAAAGACGCCAGCGGTCAATTCATCGACATCTCGCTACTGGATTATTATTTCTACTGCCATGAGATGAACGTCCAGATGGCTTCATCAGATGGCACCGAGCCCACGCGCAACGGCGCGCAGCATAACGCCGTAGCCCCTCTGGGCATTTTTCGCGCCAAGCAGGGCTTTATCGTGATCGTTACCTTGGAGCACCAATGGCCCAAGCTTTGCCAGGCTATGCAACGACCGGACCTGGTAGACGACCCCCGCTTTTCCGACAATCAGGCCCGTGTCGCCCATGTCGACGAGCTGACCCCCATCATCGAAAACTGGATGCAATCCCTGCCGGATATGGAAACCGCGCTGAGGAAACTGGAAGACGCGCGCGTCCCCGTCGCGCCGGTCCTGACCGTACGCGAAGCCATGCAACATCCCCACCTATTGCAACGGGGCACGGTGCGCGATTTTGAGCATCCAGTCCTTGGGCAATTCAAGGTACCCGGCAATCCACTGCGCTATTCTCAGGGCCTGCCGCCGGTGCCCAGCAAGGCGCCATTGCTGGGCGAAGACAATGCCACCGTATTGCGGCGTTATCTTGGCCTGCCCGATGACGAACTGGCTGATTTGGAAAATGCTGGCATCCTGGTAAAGGGATAAATGATTTTATCCAGCCGCGAGGACATTCTTCACCTGATTGATAAGTACGCGGCCTTGGAAAGGCTTCTTTACCAGCGGGGCATCGGCCAGCAAGCGGCCGTCCCTTACAAAGGCATCACGGGGATAGCCGGACATAAATAGCAGCCGCATGGCGGGATCGGTTCGGCCCGCCTGCATCGCCAATTGGGCCCCGTCAATTCCACCAGGCAACAGCACATCGGTCAACAACAGATCAAACCGCTGTCCTTTTGATAGACAGTCGATCGCTTCTTCCGCCTGACTGAACGTGGTGACTTGATAGCCGTATGTGAGCAGGATCCGCTCGGCGATGTCGCGTACATCGGCGTCGTCCTCCACCAGCAAAATGCTTTCGCCATTACCGTTGCCATCGGCCACGGCCTCTTCATCGTCAACGCCCGGGAAATTTTCCTTTTCCACCGAACGCGGGAAATACATCGCAAAGACGGTTCCCTCGCCAAGGGTTGAAGCAACAGTAATATCGCCGCCGGACTGTTTGACGAAGCCATAAACCATGCTCAGGCCCAGGCCTGTACCCTGGCCCGTTTTCTTGGTGGTAAAGAAGGGATCAAAAATCTTCGTGGCCGTCTCCGGCGTCATGCCCGTGCCATTGTCGGAAACGGTTATCGCCACATAGTCACCTGGCGGCAGGTCCGGCTGGCTACCCCAGTCCGCATTGGGATCGGCATCGGGCAATACGGCGTTGGCCGTCTTGATGGTTAAACATCCCGTCCCTGCTTTAGCCTCCGCATCCGACATGGCATCACGCGCGTTAATGGCCAAATTCAGGAGCGCCTGTTCCAATTGCGATGGATCGGCCTGGCAGAGCCAGAGATCGGCTGCCTGCGATATTTCCATGGCAACGGCACCGGCCAAGGAGCGCTGCAACAATTCGCGCGCGCCCATGACCGCCTGATTGGCATCCATGGCCCGAAGGTCGAGACTTTGCTGCCGCGAATAGGCCAGCATGCGGCGGGTCAGATCGGCCCCGCGGCGCACGGCGCGCAATGCCGGGGCAACCAAGTCCAAAGCCTCATGGTCGCTATCCAGTTCCAGCTCCAAAAGCCCCAGATTGCCCTCAATGATCGCCAGCATGTTATTGAAGTCATGGGCCACGCCCGCTGTGAGCTGACCGATGGTCTCCATCTTCTGCGACTGGCGAAGCTGCTCCTCCATTGCCTTGCGGGCAGTGACATCGACGGCAAGAATATAGAAACCCCGCACCCCACCAACACTATTGAAATGAGGGCGATAGTCAGTCTGAAAATGGCGGGATACGCCGTCAGGGCAATCAATAATGACTTCGAATGAAACCATTTCACCCTGCAGGGCCTTCTGCATCCGATGCTTCAGTTTGTTGAACTCCCGCTCCCCCATTACCTCCGCCACCGAATGGCCAATAATCCTTTCCAGTGGCTTGTCGACGAATTCGGTGAACAGACGGTTGGCGAACTGGTAGCGCAAATCGGCACCGATGTAGGTGATGACAACAGGCAGGGCGTTGGTAATCAGCCGCAGCTGTGCGGCCCCCTGTTGCAGGGCGGCCTCTTTCTGCTTCAGTTTCGTGATATCCACGCTGGCGCCACGGTAGCCCGCGAAGTCTCCATTGTCGGCGAAGACAGGCTCGCCACTGACGCGCAGCCATTGCCCCGGCATGATGTCCGATTGGCGCTCGACATTGCGGTAGGGTTGGCGCGCCCACATGGCGGCCAGTTCGCCGTCAGGATGGTTCCGGTCAAAACGTTCGCCTAGCAATTCCTGGCGTGTCCAGCCCAAAAACTGCTCCGGCGAAAGACCGCGGTCCGCGCCGGTTTTTGACAGATAGGCGTAACGCAAATCAGCATCGAATTCGAAGAACCAATCCGCCGAAATGCGGGCGAAGTCTTTGAACCGCCCTTCGGCGCCACGTTCTCCCATTGCGTCGCCAGCTTGGCTGCTCTGCAGTTGTGAAACCTGCTGCCGTAGCCGCAGCACTTCAGCCTTCAGATGTTCGACGCTGTGGTCGTCGCCTCCAGCGCCATCATCCAGCGGTACAAACGCCTTACTCTTCACTTCATCTCTCATGGAATTCCCATATTCCCCAAGACAAAGTCTATTCGAATTTGAGGGTTTTTGCAAATTAGAAGCAATACAATTATGACAAACAATGGCGCATTGCCCATCCCCATCATAATGTAGTCTCCGAATCTTGATCGCGAATTTTACGCAGGCACACAAGCCACGCAATCATCGGAGAGAAATGTGAGCAATTCCGAAACACCAAACAGCAAATTGATCGGCCAACCCGGCTCCCGCTGGAAATTATTGACGCCGGCTTTGATCCTTGATCTGGACGTCCTGGAAGCAAATATCGCCGCCATGGCGGATTGGGCCAAGGCTGGGGGCTTTACCCTGCGCCCACATGGCAAGTCCCACAAATCGCCCGACATCGCCCGCCGCCAGGCCGCCGCCGGCGCCGTGGGTCTGTGTTGCGCCTCGTTGCGGGAGGCGCAGGTCATGGCGGCACACGATATTCGCGGTCTGCTGATAACCACGCCCCTGGCGCCCGCCAAAGCCCCCCTGGTCATCGACCTGCTAAAAAACGGCGGTGACGTCGCCGTCGTGGCGGACCATGGGGACCTGGTGGCAGCCTATGGCGAGGCAGCTGCCGCGGCGGACGTCACGCTGGACGTTTTCGTCGATCTGGATGTTGGCCTGGGCCGCACCGGCACCCCCTCGGCGGAGGTCGCGATCGAGCTGGCCGGCCAGATAACGGCGCATCCGGCCCTGAATTATTCCGGCGTGCAGGGCTATATGGGTCATTTGCAGCATGTTGACGATCATAGCGAACGGCGTGGCCGCCTGGACGGCGATACCGCCGATTTACAAGGCAAGGTCGATGCCTTGATAAAGGCCAATCTGCCGCCGGCCATCGTTTCGGGCGGCGGTACGGGAACCCACCGCCTGGATGCGGAATACGGCACCATCGGTGAATTCCAGGTCGGCTCGTACCTGTTCATGGACGTACAGTATCTGACCGTGCAGCAAAGCGCGGCGGACGACAAACCCTACGGCGCCTCGTTGTTCGTGCAGTCCAGCGTGGTCAACGTTAATCATCCCGGCTATGCGGTGACCGATGCGGGCCTGAAATCCTTCGCCACCGACGGGCCGTTCCCCATTATCGCCCATGGCGCGCCGGCGGGCGCCAGCTATCGCTATATGGGCGACGAACACGGCGCCGTAGACTACGCGGACGGTTCCGACAAATTGAGCCTCGGGGACAAGGTGGAATGCATCGCGCCCCACTGCGATCCCAACGTCAATTTGTTCAACGACTATCACGTGGTGCGCGGTGATACCCTGGTGGAGATCTGGCCCGTCGCGGCGCGCGGCAACAGCTAGGGCAGCCGGCGCGGCGCGATGTTCGTCCTGTTGCTCACGGTTTTTGTCGATCTGGTCGGCTTTGGCATCATTCTGCCCATCTTGCCGTTCTACGCCTTGGCCTACGATGCCACACCGGTGGAAATCACCCTGTTGGTATCAGTGCATTCAGGCTGTCAGGTTATTGCCTCGCCCATCTGGGGCCGGTTGAGCGACCGCTACGGACGGAAGGTCATCCTGTTGCTAACCCTTGCCGGCGGCGGCTTGGCGTTTCTTTGGTTCGGTTATGCCGGCTCTCTTTTGGGCTTGTTTCTAGCCCGTGGTCTATCCGGCGCCATGGCCGGAAATATCGCCGTCGCGCAAGCCTATCTGGCTGACATTTCGAGCACCGAGCAGCGCCCCGGCGCCATGGGCCGCCTGGGCGCAGCTTTCGGCTTGGGCTTCGTGGTCGGCCCCATACTAGGCGGCTTGCTGATTGGCGAGAACCCCGGCAGGGACGATTTCGCCCTACCCTGCCTGGTCGCCGCCGGCTTTACCCTGGCCGCGATCCTGTTGGGCCTGTTCATGCTGCACGAGCCGGCCAATCGCCAGCTTAAAGAACGCCACCGCGCCAGCTTCCAGCAGTTGCGCGGCGCCGTCATGGCCAATGGTATACCGGGAGTCATCGGTTTGATGTTCCTGGTCACCTTTGCCTTCACCGCCTTGATGGCGCTGTTCCCCTTGTGGTGCCAGGCCCGGTTGGGTTGGGGCGCGGCGGAGGTCAGTTATGGCTATGCCTATATCGGCCTGCTGGTGGCCGGCATGCAGGGTACCCTGGTCGGCCCCATGACCAAGGCCCTGGGCCCGCCACGGGTGCTGTTGCTGGGCGCCACGGCGCTGAGCGGCGGCCTGCTGCTGATCCCGTGGGTAAGCGGCGTCGCGACATTCGCCGGCGATGTCCTTTTGCTCTGCATGGGGACCTCGTTCTGTCACCCGGTCCTGACCGCAATGATCTCCCAACGGGCCGACGGCGATCATCAGGGCACTGTGATGGGCAGCGCCAGCTCTATCGCCGCGTTGGGCCGTATCTCCTCGCCCCCCTTGGCCGGCCTGTTATTTTCCCAACTGGGACCGGACTGGCCCATGCTGATGGGCGGCATTATCATATTACCCGTGGCCGTGGCGGCGGCCTGGATGTCCCTGAAGTTTGAACGGCGGCAAGATTGATGAAGATCCTTGTGTTATCCATGGCATGCCTATTCGCCGTTCTATTTCACGATCATGCCAGGTCCGCACCAGCCATCGCCATGCACGGCACGCCCAAATATGGCGCAGAGGAAACTCACTTCGCCTATGCCAACCCGGACGCGCCCAAGGGCGGCCGCCTGGTCCTGGGCCGGGTCGGCAGTTTCGACAGTTTGCAGCATTTCATCGTGCGCGGGGCCCGTGCCGATGGCCGGCGCCTGAGCCACCAAAGCCTGCTTGCCCGCGCCTATGACGAGCCATTCTCGCTGTATGGCTTGATCGCCGACGATGTCTCGACCCCGCCAGACAGATCGTCCGTCACCTTCCATCTTCGCCCCGGCGCGCGTTTTCACGACGGCAGCGAAATCACTGTTGACGATGTGATCTTTTCCCTGGAGACCCTGCGTACCAAGGGCCGACCCAATCATCGCTTTTACTACGGCCAGGTTGACGCGATCGAACGGCCCGGACCACGCATGGTGACCTTCCGTTTCAAGGACAACAGCAACCGGGAACTGCCCCTGATCATGGGCCTGATGCCGATTTTGTCGCAGGCCTGGTTTCAGGACCGGGAATTCGACCGGGTCTCCCTGACCCCGACCATGGGCAGTGGACCGTATGTGGTGGACAAGGTCGATCCGGGCCGCTCGGTGCACTATCGGCGGATCAAAAACCATTGGATGGAGAACCTGCAGAGCGGCAAGGGACAGAACAATTTCGATATAATCCGCTATGACTATTACCGCGACGACAGCGCCATGCTGGAAGCCTTCAAGGCCGGCAAGATCGATCTGCGCGCGGAATCCGATCCCAAGCTGTGGGCGCAATCCTATGACTTCCCGGCCCGGCGCCAGGACAAAGTCCGCTTGCGGGAATTCGCCAACGGCCGCCCGGCCGGCATGTATGCCTTCGCCCTGAACAGCCGGCGTGCGGTGTTCCGCGACCCACGGGTACGCGCGGCAATGGCCTATGGGATCGATTTCAAATGGCTGAACAAGACGCTGTTCCATGGCGCCTATCACCGTACGCGAAGCTATTTTGAAAACTCGGAACTCGCCGCCACGGGCCTACCCTCCGCCGCCGAACTGACCTTATTGGCACCCTATCGGGACAAGCTGCCCGGCGAAATCTTCACCAAGGCCTATACCCCGCCCAGCGCGGACGGCAGTGGCCGGCTGCGGCGTAATCTGCGAACAGCGCGCAAACTGCTGGGCGAGGCCGGCTGGCACATCAAGGATCTGAAACTGATGCATGAAAGCGGCGCCGGGCCGTTTACATTCGAGATCATGCTGGTCCGTCGCAGCAACGAAAAGCTGGCCCTGCATCTGGCCCGAAATCTCAAGAAACTCGGCATAGAGGTGCTGGTGCGCACGGTGGATACCGCGCAGTACCAGCAGCGCACGAACACCTATGACTTCGATGCCATGATCTACCTATGGGATCCTTCGCTGTCACCGGGCAACGAGCAGGCCTTCTATTGGGGCACCGAAGCAGCCAAGCGCGAGGGCACACGCAACTATCCCGGCATCCAGGTGCCGGCTATTGATGCCCTGGTGCGGCGCATTTCCGATGCTCATGACCGCGCCGATCTGGTGGCCGCCGTGCGCGCGATGGACCGGGTGCTGCAATGGGGCCATTACGTCATTCCGCTGTTTCACCTGAAGGCCGACCGCATCGCCCTGTGGGACCGTTTTGGCATGCCTAAAGCCACGCCGGTCTACGGCTATCGCCTGGAAACCTGGTGGGAAGATCCCGTGAAGGCGGCTAAGATAAGGAAAAATCGTAGGTGAAATTTGGAGGACGTGATGCAGACTGGATCATTTATTGGCTTCGACGTAACGCTGGAAAAACCGGGCATTGCCTGGATTACCTTTAATCAGCCCGAACGTCTGAATGGCATGACGCCGGCCATAAAGCGCGACCTGATCGAAACCCTGCACCAGGCACAGATGGATAATGCCGTGCGCATCATTGTCATAACGGGCACGGGCCGCGGCTTTTGCGCCGGTGATGATCTGAAGTCCTATTCCAAGGGCTTGCAGGCGGAACAAGGCCTTGTGCCGCCCATTCCGCCCGGCCATGACACACCCATCGGCACCTATGCCGGCCTGCGCACTGTCAGCCAGGAACTTAACCGGGTGATCCGCGCCATCGACAAGCCGACCATCGCGGCCCTGAACGGCGTCGCCATCCAGACCGGGTTTTCCCTGGCCTTGGCCTGTGATTTCCGCATCGCGGCGGAAGAGGCCAAGATGGGCAGCGCCACGTTACGCTTTGCCCTGTTGCCCGATGAAGGCGGCCAGCATCTGCTGGTCCAGCATATGGGCCTGGCCAAGACCCTGGATTTCCTCATGCGCAAGCGGATCGTCTCCGCCGCCGAGGCCCTTGATCTGGGCCTGGTGCACGAAGTGGTGCCCGGCGACCAGTTGGCCCAGGCGGCAGGCGATCTAGCGCGCGAATTAGCGGACGGCCCGCAGGTCGCCATGCGCTTGCTGAAACGTTCGATCTATAACGCCGCCGAGATGACGTTCGAGCAGTCCTGCGACGAGATCGCGGCCCGGACCGCCGTGGTCGATTATCACCCCGACGCCCGCGACGGTGTCGCCTCCTTCGTGGAAAAGCGCGCGCCGAAGTTTAACGCCTGGTTGGAGGAGGACTAGCTCAACGCTCGGCCAGGGCCAGCTTCAGACCCAGGGCGATAAAGGCGCCGGCGAAGGCGCGGCGGAACCAGGCCATGACCGTTGGCCGGGAGATGATGCTGTCGCGCACGGCTGCCGCGAACAGGCCATAAAGGATAAAGACCGCGAAGGTCATGGCCATGAAAACGGCGCCCAGGCCCAGCATTCGCCAGGCAGCCCCTTCGGCGCCGGTCGAAACAAACTGCGGCAGAAAGGCCAGGAAGAACATCGACAGTTTCGGATTGAGGATGTTGATCAGGATACCCTTGACTATGACGCCCATCATGGACCGGCTGTCCACTTCCGCCTCGACCGCCAGCGCGCCCTTTTCCTTTAGAACGCCCCAGGCCATGTACAGAAGGTAAGCCACGCCGAGATATTTGACGACTTCGAATGCCAGGGCGGAGGCATGCAACAGCGCCGCCAGGCCAAGTACCGTTGCCGCAATGTGAGGCAGAATGCCGAGGGTGCAACCGAACGCCGCTACCACGCTGACCGCCGCGCCGCGCGAGAGGCCATGCGCCAGGGTATAAAGCACTCCCGTACCGGGCACGATGACAACGATGAACGAAGTGATCAGAAATTCACTGCTCATGATGGCGGATAGAGCGCGATTTCCAGCCAGAAGCTATCGGCGAACAGATCATCCGCCTCGGAAACGGTCACACCGGTATCGCTCTGCGATGCCTCGATCATGGCCAGAAACCTCTGCTGCCCCGGCCCGCCGCCATAAATCTGCCGCTCGGACGTCATGATGCCCGAGATCTCCTCATCCACGGCATAGAGGCGGGCGCGGTGAACGCCGTCCATTTCACCCAGGGAAGGCAGCCATTGCGTTGTAAGCTGCTCCACTAAGGCATCAGGGATATTAAAACGGAGGGTATGGATATACGGCGCCTCCATGGGCGCGGCCTGTCCGGTCTCGGCTAGCAGACTGTAGATATTGCGCGATGGATTGCGAAAATAAGTCAGAGCCTTCTGGGTCCATGGGGTGGGATCGTTCAGGCGCGCCATGTAGGCATCGGATGCGAATACGGATGCCGTATCGGTCTCGTAAAACATCAGAAAGCTTGGCGCCTCGCCTATACCCCGATAACGGCGGCCGACGTTAAAGCCCGGAATGGAGATACGCTCGGGGATATGTTCGCAATTATGCCATTCCTGAAACCGCAACATATTGTCCGCTTCAATATCGGCCCAAAATGCCATCAAACCCTGGGAACCATTACGTTTCACGGTCTACTCCCTTGCCAGAAACCTAGCGGTGATAATCCAGACCCATCTCGCGATAGCGTTCCGGGTCGTCCTGCCAATTATCGCGCACCTTGACGAACAGGAAAAGATGCACGGTGCAGCCGAATATTTCCGCCATCTCTTCCCGCGCCTCGGCCCCAATTTGCTTGATCTGCTGCCCGCCCTTACCCAGCACGATAGCCTTTTGCGTGTCCCGGCGCACATAGATCACTTGTTCAATGCGCAGGGCACCGCCCTTGACCTCTTTCCAGGATTCCGTCTCCACGGTGGAGGCATAGGGCAGTTCCTGATGCAGTTGCAGGAACAGTTTTTCTCGGGTGATTTCGGCGGCCAGCAAACGTTCGGAAATATCCGCCAGTTGATCCTCCGGGTAATGCCATGGCCCGAGGGGCAGCTTGGACGCCAAGGCCGCCAGTAAATCGGCCACGCCATCGCCCTTCAGGGCCGAGATCATGAAGACCTCGGAAAAGACGCCTTCGTCGTGAAGTTTTTCCGCCAGGGACAGCAAATTTTCCCGGCGCACCAGATCGATCTTGTTGATCACCAGGATCGCCGTCATGCCCTCTTTCTTCAGGCCGGCGATAATGGCTCTGGTATTGCCGTCCATGCCACGGTCCGCATCCACCAGCACGGCCCGGATATCGGCATCCGCTGCCCCGCTCCAGGCGGCGGCGACCATGGCTTTTTCCAGACGCTGTTTGGTCTTGACGAAGATGCCCGGCGTGTCGACAAAGACAATCTGGGCATTCCCGTGAATGGCGATCGCGGTAATCCGGGCCCGCGTGGTCTGCACCTTTGGCGTGACGATGGATACCTTGCTGCCGACCAAAGCATTCGTCAGGGTCGACTTTCCGGCGTTGGGCGCACCCAGCAGAGCGACAAAGCCGCAACGTTCGGGTCCATCGTCGTGGTCTATGTCGGCCATGTCATTTCGCCTTCTTTCCTCGGTCCTTGCCCTCGCCCTTAGCTTGCTCCGGCAACTTATCGAGAGTTTCCAACATTGCGCGCGCCGCCGCTTTCTCGGCTTCCTGGCGGGAGCCGCCCTGGCCTTGCGCCGCTTCCAGGCCGTCTGTGCGCACCTCTACCGTGAAGCAGGGTTCATGATCCGGCCCCTCCTGCGAGATGATCTGGTAGCGGGGCGGCTTGCCGCCTCGGCCCTGGATCAACTCCTGCAACTCGGTCTTTGGGTCCTTGCCGGCGGCACCGCTGTCGGCCATAAAACCGGCCCAATAGCGCAGGACGAAGGCCTCCGCCACCGTGAAACCGCCATCAAGATAGAGTGCGCCAATCACGGCCTCGCAAACATCCGCCAGGATCGCCGGTTTATCCCGCCCGCCCTGACGTGCCTCGCTCTTACCCATCAGAATATATGGTCCCAGGCCGATCAAACGGGCCGCATCGGCAACCGTGCCACGGCGCACCAGAGTATTGAAGCGCACCGCCAGGCCGCCCTCGTCGGCGCCCGGATCATCGTTGTACAGGGCCGTGGAGATCACCAGGCCTAGCACCCGGTCACCAAGAAATTCCAACCGTTGATAATCCCGCCCGCCCTGTCGCCGGCGGTCCAGGGAGGGATGGCTCAAGGCCTCGGCCAGCAGTTCCGGTTGCGCGAATTGATGTCCCAGCAGGGGATAAAGCGGCGATAAATCCTGCTCACTCACGGTTTAACCAAAGCCGTCAAAGAAGCGGTTGAAACGGATAGCCGAGGGCCATTTCCAGATTTCCCAGATGCGGGCGCTGCCATCGACGGAAAAGAAAATTATATCGGCGCGGCCAACCAGGTTTTCCGCCGGCACAAAGCCCACATGCTCGAGGAAACGGCTATCCGTGGAATCATCCCGGTTATCGCCCATGGCGAAATAGTGATCTGGGGGCACCACATAGACATTGGTATTATCGGCCATGCCGCGGGGTTGCAGATCCAGGGTCAGATAGCTCCGCCCGTTAGGCAATGTCTCGCGGTATTGCCGCACCCGGCCATAGCGGGCACCGGGATGCTTTTGCACGAAATCCTCAACCCGCTCCCGCTTAACCGCCTTGCCGTTGATATAGAGTACGCCGCTACGGACCTGAATATGATCACCCGGCAGGCCGATGATCCGCTTGATATAGTCCGTTGCATTATCGGTCGGCAGTTTGAACACCGCGATATCGCCGCGCGCCACAGGCGCCTCGTTGATTCGGCCGCTGAACAGCGGCGGGCTTAGCGGCATGGAATGCTTGCTGTAGCCGTAGGGGAATTTCGAGACAAAGACGTAATCACCGATCAACAGGGTCGGCAGCATTGAACCCGAAGGGATATTGAACGGCTCATAGGCCAAGGTCCGGATCACCATGGCGATCAGAACGGCATAGACAATGGTCTTGACGGTCTCCCGCCAGCCTTCGTGTTTTTCGGCCTTACCGTCCGAAATCTGTTCTGAATTCATCTCTTACCAAGCTGTATCGCGTTAAAAAACATCTCATCCCGCCTCTTCGCCGCCAGATCCGGAACCGGCGGGAATAACCGAGATAATGACCACGGCCTGACCCAAGGGCGGTTCATCGGTCAGGGTCAGGTCGATTTGCGCCTTCATGCCCGCTGGCGTCAGTTCTTGCAAGCGTTTCAAGGCACCGCCGGTCAGCTCCATGCTGGGCTTGCCGCCCGGAAGATTAACGACGCCCAGATCGCGCCAATAGACGCCGCGGCGAAAGCCCGTGCCCAGCGCCTTGGAGCAGGCCTCCTTGGCGGCGAACCGTTTGGCATAGGTTTCCACCCTGTTGCGCCGGCGCTCCGCTTTCTGCTGCTCCAATGGCGTGAAGATGCGTTCGATAAAGCGGTCGCCAAAGCGCTCCAAGGTGCGTTCGATACGGCGGATATCGATCAGATCATTGCCAATGCCGATGATCATGCCAATTACCTAATCCCAAGCCATCAGGCGGAGCGGCTGCCGGTGGCCTCGGCGCGGGCCTGATCCATCAGGGCACGCATGCGTTTGATCGCCGAATCCAGGCCGCCGAAAATCGCCTCGCCTACAAGGAAATGGCCGATATTCAGTTCCCGCACATTGGTAATCACGGCCACGGGTCCAACATTGTCATAGCTCAAACCATGGCCGGCATGGCACTCCAGCCCCAGATCCTCGGCCACGGCGGCGGCTGACACCAGGCGCTGCAACTCCGCCTCCCAGGATTCAAGCCCGGCCTCGGCATAGCAGCCCGTGTGCAGTTCCACCACCGGCGCACCCAGACGGGTGGCGGCGCGCAATTGGCTCTCTTCGGGGTCGATGAACAACGAGACCCGAATGCCGGCCTGCACCATTTCGTCCACATAGCGGCGCAAATGGTTCTCGCCGCCATGGGCGTCCAGACCACCTTCGGTGGTCAGTTCCTCGCGCTTTTCGGGCACGATACAGGCAGCATGGGGGCGATGGCGCAGGGCGATGGCCAACATCTCGTCAGTCGCCGCCATCTCCAAATTCAGGGGCAGCTCGATCTGATCGCTCAGCCGCTCGATATCCTCGTCCGAGATGTGCCGGCGGTCCTCGCGCAGATGCGCCGTGATGCCATCGGCGCCCGCCTCCGCCGCCATGCGTGCGGCACGGATGGGATCGGGATGGGCAATGCCGCGGGCATTACGGATGGTCGCGACGTGATCAATATTGACGCCAAGGCGTAATAAATTGCTCATATCAGGCTCCTTGGGACGAATTCCCACCACTATCTGCCATGATCCCGACCCTTAACGCAAACCTAACGCAAACCTAGCCCAATCCTAGCTCAGTCCACGGCTGCCGGGTTTGACGGCTGGAATGGCCGCCAGTTCGGGCGGCAGGTTGTCGGCTTCATAGGCGGGAACCTCCAGGCCAACTAGGGCGAACAGAGGCACGCCGACATCCACCTTGCCGTCCGAGCGGTCGATCAGGCACGAGGCCGCGACAACATCGCCACCCAGTTCCTGGATACAGGCAATGCATTCCCGCGATGACAGGCCGGTGGTGACAATATCCTCGGCCATCAAAACCCGGGCACCGGCGGGAATCTCAAAGCCACGGCGCAGGACGAATTCGCCATCCACCCGTTCAGTGAAAATCGCGGGACATCCCAGTTGCCGGCCCATCTCGTAGCCGACGATAACCCCGCCCATGGCCGGTGACACCACCAGATCGATCGCCCCCTGCCCCAAGTCAGCGATTATGCGGCCAGCCAATTCACCGCACAGAATGGCGGCCCGGTCCGGATGCATCAAAACCTTGGCGCATTGCAGATAAGTCGGGCTGCGCAGGCCCGAAGTCAGAATGAAATGTCCCTCCAGCAGGGCGCCGGCGTCACGGTAGTGTTGTAGTACGTCCTGATCATTCATTCTTGCTGTCACTCTCTTTGTCTTTCGGCGGAACTAATATCGGGCGTGGCCCGCAGGGCGGCGATAATATTGGTCAGATGCTTCAGATCGGCGACCTCCACATCAACCTGCATTTCAAAGAAATCGGCGCTTCGGTCGACGACCTTGAGGTTTGAAATATTGCCCATGTTCTTGGCGATGACGCTGGACAGGCTGGACAGGCTGCCCGGCTGGTTGGAAACCACGGTATCGATCCTGCCCACGAAAAGGGCCGGGTCGTCGGGATCAAGATCCCAGCGCACATCGATCCAATCGTCGCGTTCTTCCGGCAACTCGGCCAAGCGGGCACAATCGATGACATGAATATCGACGCCCTTGCCCGGGCTGACAATGCCGACGATACGGTCGCCGGGCAAGGGATGGCAGCATTCGCCATAATGCACGGCCAGCCCCGGCGTCAGCCCCTGTATGGGAATAGCGTTCTCGGCCGCACCGCCGTTCACGGTCTCGCCGCCGCCGCCTCCCCCACCGCGCCGCAACCGGGCCGGCAACATGCGGTTGATGGCGCCGAACGCCGAGGCGGCGCGCCAGCGTCTCTCGCCCGGAAAAACCTTGGCCAGCAGTTGCCTCGACGTCAGGTGGCCCTGACCCAATTCGATATAAATATCATCCACACTGGCGGCATCGAAGATCAGCAGGACATTTTCCATGGCCCGGTCGGAAAATTCATGGCCGGATTCGCGAAAGGCCTTTTCCGCGATGGCCCGGCCCAGCTTGCGGTATTCCTCCCGCTGTTCAGCCCGAATAAAACGGCGGATCGCAGCCCGCGCCTTGCCCGTCACCACGAAGCTTTCCCATGCAGGCTCCGGCGCTATTTTGGTAGAGCGCAGGATTTCCACCTGGTCGCCATTTTTCAGCTGTGTGCGCAGCGGCGCGACACGGCCATTTACCTTGCAGCCGACACAGGTATTGCCGATGTCGGTATGCAGGGCATAGGCAAAATCCACCGCCGAGCCGCCACGGGGCAAGACGATGACCGCGCCACGGGGCGTGAAACAAAAGACCTGGTCGGAATACATCTCCAGCTTAGTGTGTTCCAGGAATTCCTCGGGATTCTGCGCGTGCTCCAATATCTCCAAAAGGCCCTGCAGCCAACGAAACTGACTGCCGTCGCCCGGACCGATACTTTGCTTGTATTGCCAGTGCGCCGCCACGCCCAGTTCGGCGATGCGGTGCATCATGGAGGTGCGGATCTGAATTTCGATACGGCGGTTCTCCGGCCCGATTACCGTCGTATGCAGGGATTGGTAATTGTTCGCCTTGGGTGTGGAGATGTAATCCTTGAAACGGCCCGGCACCATTTTGTACTTGGCATGAACCACGCCCAGAACCTGATAGCAATCGGCCACCGTATCGACGATAAGGCGGAAGGCCACGGTATCGGACAATTGTTCAAAGGCAACGTGGTTGCGCTGCATCTTGGCCCAGATTGAATACGGGGTCTTTATGCGGCTGCTGACCTCCACCGGAATGCCGGCCGCCTCGCAGGTCTGCTCCAACTCCGCCGTGATCCGCTCTTGCGGGTCCTCGCCGTCATCGTGCAGGAACTGCAGACGGCGCAGCACGGATTCGCGGGCATCCGGGTTCTGCACGGCAAAGGCCAGGTCTTCCAATTCCTGCTTCAGCCGCTGCATGCCCAAGCGCTCGGCCAGGGGGGCATAGATTTCCATGGTTTCCGTGGCGATACGCAAACGCTTCTCGGGCGAGCGCAGATGGTGCAACGTCCGCATGTTGTGCAGGCGGTCAGCCAGCTTGACCAGCAGGACACGAATATCGTTGGACATGGCCAGCACCAGCTTGCGGAAATTTTCCGCCTGCTGATTGGCTTCTGGTTGCAGCTCCAACTTGGCAAGTTTCGTGACGCCATCCACAAGCTGGCCGATATCATCGCCAAAGGCCTGCTTGATTTCCTCGACCGTGGCCAGGGTGTCTTCCACCGTGTCATGCAAAAGAGCGGTGACGATGGTGGCACAATCCAGCTTGTAATCAGCCAGAATGGCGGCGACCTCAACCGGATGGGAGAAATACGGATCGCCCGAGGCCCGCAACTGAGAGCCATGCGCTTTCATGGAGAAAACGTAGGCGCGGTTCAGCAGATCTTCATCCACATGACTGTCGTAATCGGCGACCCGTTCGACCAGTTCAAATTGACGGATCATGGCGCGACCACGGCTAACAGGAGTTTATACAACAACGGCGCCGCACAAGGCGGCGCCGGCTGTTTGCCCAACCGCTTCGCGGCGTTATTCGCGGCACCTGCCGCCTTAGGCCGCATCCCCATCATCGGCGGCTTCACCTGGCATATCGCCAAGGGGCGCGGGGTCGGCGACCAGAACTTCTGATTCATCGATATTATCGGCGAACTGGTGGCTCAACATCTGCGCCTCCATATCATCCTCTTCCGGCTCGTCAACTTCCACATGGCGCTGCATGGTCTGGATGACGTTGTCGCGCAGGGTATCGGCGGCAATGGTTTCCTCGGCGATTTCCCGCAAGGCGATGACGGAATTCTTGTCCCGGTCTTCGGGCACAGTCAATTCGGCACCGGCGGAAATCTGCCGGGCGCGGCCAGCCGCGATCAATACCAGATCGAACCGGTTCTGAACCTTATCAATGCAATCTTCAACGGTAACACGAGCCATGGTCGCTATATCTCCACTGCGCCGCACACGAAATGTTCACGGCACCCATTGTAGGGGGCGCTATAAATAAGTCGGCGGCATCGGTATTTCAAGCTCCATGTAAAGCACATTCGCCAATAGTGCAAATGGCTTAGCGCCGATTAATCGAGTATTTCGCTCAATTCCTGCCCAGGTTCCAGCAATGCCAGCATTTCCACCGCCGTTTGGCCCGAAACCGGGTGCCGCCAGCAAGGCGCCAACGCCGCCAGCGGCGCCAAGACGAAGGCCCGCTCGCCGAGTCGGGGGTGAGGCAGGCACACGGCCTCATCCGGCCCGCCTTCCTCCGTCACATAACCGTCATATGCCAAAAGATCCAAGTCGACGATGCGGGCAGCCCAGCGTACATCGTCGTCGCGGCGCCGGCGGCCCAGGCGGGCCTCGGTGCGGTGCAATAATGCCAGCAAGGCCGGCGGCGCCAGGGCTGTTTCGATGCGGGCGACGCCATTGACGAACCATGGCTGATCCGAGGCCGGTATGGGAGCGGACCGATACCAGGGCGAGCGGCCCACGACCCGCACGCCGGCCTGTTGCAGATGCGCCAAAGCCGCGGCAAGAACCTTGATCGGCGGGCCGAATTCAGGCGAGGTCAGATTGCCGCCAAGCCCGATCAGGATCATGGCACCGGCACCACAAACAGCCGCCGGAGCAGCATTCGCATCCGGCATATCTTCATCATAGGTGTTCCTTATCCGGTTTTCCGTGTAGAGTTATTGGGCGCATGGTATCGACATTGAAGCCATTGCGCCGCTAAAGATAACGTCATATTTTTCATTTTTTTCATTCAATCAATTTTTAAAGAAGGAATAATCATGGATCAGCCATATGAGCGGATTGCCCTTTTCATCGACGGATCAAACCTGTACGCAGCCGCGCGGGCCCTGGGATTCGACGTCGATTACAAGAAGTTATTGGAATTCTTCTCGGGCCGCGGCTACATGGTCAGGGCGCTTTACTACACCGCCCTGATTGAGGATCAGGAATATTCCCCGATCCGCCCCCTGGTCGATTGGCTGGACTACAACGGCTATACCATGGTGACCAAGCCGACCAAGGAATTCACCGATGCCACGGGTAGGCGCAAGATCAAGGGCAACATGGATATCGAACTCGCCGTCGATATGCTGGAAATGGCGGAAACCCTCGACCACCTCTATGTATTTTCCGGCGACGGCGATTTCCGCCGCTTGGTGGAGGCGGTACAGCGCAAGGGCAAGCGGGTTACGGTTGTCTCGACGGTACGCTCCTCCCCACCCATGGCGGCGGACGAACTGCGGCGGCAAGCGGATGTGTTTTTGGAACTGGAAAAATTGATTCCGCATATCTCCCGCGGCGGCAACCGCCAACCCATTCCAGCCGACAGGACACCCGATGGCAAATCGTCGCCCGATGCCGGTGCCGATGCCGATGCCGATGATCACTATTCCGATGATGCCTACGGCGACTACGACGATGACGACGATTATGCCGATTACGATGATGGCCAGAGCCAAAGCGCCTGATGGCGGTAAAGCAACCGGCCGATCCGCCCGCTGACTGTGGCCTTTGCCCGCGTCTGGTCGCCTTTCGCAAGGAATCCCAGGCAAAACAGCCCGATTGGTTTAACGGCGCCGTTGCCTCCTTTGGCGACCCGAAGGCGCGCCTGTTGATCGTTGGCCTGGCGCCGGGCCTATCGGGGGCCAACCGCACGGCACGGCCCTTTACCGGTGATTACGCCGGCGATCTTTTATACGAAACCCTGGCGGCGCATGGCTTTTCCGCCGGCACCTATGACAAGCGCGCCGATGACGGGCTAACCCTGCTGGATTGCCGCATAACCAACGCCGTGCGCTGCGTACCGCCGCAAAACAAGCCCGTCGGGGCCGAGATCAAGACCTGCCGGCAATTCCTGATCGCGCAGCTGGCGCAAGCACCGCAACCAAAAGCCATCTTGGCCCTGGGGCGAATTGCCCACGACAGCCTGCTGACAACTCTGGAGCTGCGCCGGGCGGCCCATCCCTTTGGCCATGGCGCCCGCCATGACCTTTGCGATGGGCGGGCCCTCTACGACAGCTATCACTGCTCCCGCTACAACACCAACACCCGGCGCCTGACGCCCGAAATGTTCCACGCGGTCTTCGCAGCCATCCGGGCCGAGTTGGATCAGGGTTAGGATCAGGGCTGAGTTTTTAACGCCAGGCCCAGACTGGCTCGCCCAGATGGGCAACGCGGGTTTGCCGGCCATGCAGGCCAACCTCGCGGAATTGGTAGACCATTGCCGCCGAGGGGGCATGCAGGGCGTCGTCATCGCCCATCAACAGGCGGATTACCGGACGTTCGCTTTCGGGAATATCGACGAATTCCGGCGAACCTGGGCGGTTCAGCTCACGAAAGGTGATGCGGTGAATGCGCGCGACCTCGTGCGGATTGGCTTCCATCTTGGCATCAATGCCGCCCCAGACCACGATCGGCGTGATCAGATATCCCGACTGGGTCTGATAGTCGTCCAGGACGCCCATGACGGAGTCTTCACCGAGGTGCAGGTTCACCTCCTCGCGCAGCTCCCGCAACGCGCCTTGGATGGGCGTTTCTCCCTCATCAATGCGGCCGCCGGGCAGAGCAAATTGCCCCGCGTGGCTGTTCAGACGCGGGGTGCGCCGGGTCAAGACATAGGCGCCCTCGCCCTGATCATCACAGACCAGGGTAATCGCCACGGCTGCATGTTTCAGCCCCTCGGCCGGAGCCGGATTCCGCGCAAAACCGCCCAGGTTGGCGGCGATCCGGGCCCGCATGGCATCATCATAACGGTAATGTGTATCTTCCATGGTTCCTCAGATAGCCTCAAAATTCATCGCCGGCAAGCATGCGCGGAAGCATCAAGCCTCCAACGACCCCGCCCGCCATGGGGAGAAAACCATTCTACCGCCATTGTAATTTGTATAGGATCGGCACAAACCTGAAATGCTCCATGGAACACTGAATAAGGCGTGCCATGGACAAGCACGCGCGAGGGAACAGCGCGACAAGAGCGGATTTCCATGAACCCTGGCGAAGCGAACAGCACGGCGAAACAAACCTTGGATCAAGCTACCGCGCATCTAAATGCCGGCCGTCCGCGGCAGGCCGAAATGCTAATTCGCCAGGTCCTGCAGGACGAGCCTGACAATCATGAAGCCGTCAATCTGTTGGGCATTCTGGCGTTAAATACCGGGCATGCGCCGGAAGCGGTCGAGCTGTTATCTCATGCCGTTCAGTTGCACCAGACGGAAGCGGAATACCACAGCAACCTTGGCGTGGCACTGCTCAGCACGAACCGGGCAATTGAAGGCGAGGCCGCCCTGCTGGCCGCATTAAAGCTGAAGCCCGCGCATGCAATGGCGAATTTCAATCTGGGTTTGCTCGGTTTGCAAAATGGCAGATTCGAGGATGCCCGCCGCAACCTGGAAAAAGCGGTGCGGAGAATGCCGCAAAATCCCGCTGCGCTGAACGCATTGGGCGTGGCCCATTCGAAATGCGGCAAGCCGGCGAAAGCAATACCGCTGTTCCGCGCCGTGCTCGAAACACAGCCCGATGATCTGGATACCCAACTAAACCTGGCGGGCGCCCTGACGGAAGTGGGCAAGACCCAAGAGGCAGTCGCGCATTGCCAGGCGTTGATTGAAGCGCACCCCGGCCAGGCCCGCCTGTATTTCGTCCTGGCCGTCGCCTTGAGCGCGGCAAAGCGCGCCCTGGACGCGGCGGGGGCTTATGAGCAAGCCGTCGCGCTGGAGCCCGAATTCGTCGATGCCCATGTCAATCTATCCGCCCTGTACGCTGAACGGGGCGACCAGGACGCCGCTCTGGAACATGCCGGGATCGCGTGCGCGCTAAGACCCGGCGACGTGTACCTCATGATCAATGAAGCGCGTTTCCTGCGCGATGGCGGCTTTGGCACCGATGCCCTGGCGGCCTGCGACCGTATCCTGGCGCTGGAGCCCGGCAATGCCGAGGCTCTGGGCATTCGGATCACGGTGCTGCAAAACGACGGTCGCTTCGATGAGGCGCGGTCCCTTGGCGCCGAAATCGATGCCCTGCCGGTTCTGTTGGCGCTGTCACAGGATGCGGACTTCACATTCAGCGATCAAAATATCCAGCGCCTGAAGGCTGCTGCCACCGACAATGCCACGGACAGCGGCGCGGCGGCGCGGGCGTGGTTCGCGTTGGGCAAGATCCACCATAATCGCGGTGAATACGATACGGCCTTCGACTATTTCGCCCGGGGCAACAGGCTTCGCGACAGCGCGTATGATTGGTCACAGGCCGACGAAGACGTCCTGCTGGCCACCTGGAAGGATGCGTTCACGGCGGATTCCCTGAAGGCAAACGCAGGCATGGGCAGGGACAGCGAGCGTCCCGTTTTTATCGTCGGCATGCTGCGTTCGGGCACCACGCTGGTGGAGCAAATCATCGCATCACACAAGGACGCCGCAGGCGCGGGCGAATTGTCCGACATTCAGATCATGGCCGACAACCTGGCGCGCGGTTCGTCCAGCGGCACGCCCTATCCCGCCTGTCTGAAAGAACTCGACAGCGCGACCGCCGACGCATTGGCGGCACATTATCTGGAACGTCTGGACCGTGTCTCCAGCACGGCGGCGCGCATCACCGACAAGATGCCCGGCAATGCCTGGCACCTAGGGCTGATCGCACTGCTGTTTCCCAAGGCGCGCGTCATCCATTGCCACCGCGACCCGATGGCGACCTGCTTTTCCATCTATCAACAGATTTTTCCGGGCTACCACCCCTATGCCTACGACCTGGCGAAGCTAGGACGGCGCCAGCGCAGTCACGCACATCTAATGGACCATTGGCGTAGCATCCTACCCCTGCCGATCCTGGAGGTCGGCTATGAAGACCTCGTTGCCGATCAGGAAGGGCAAAGCCGCCGCATTCTGGAATTTTGCGGTCTGGATTGGGACACCCGCGTCCTCGACTTTCACCAAACCCAGCGCAATGTGCATACCGCCAGCCTTTGGCAGGTGCGCCAACCCATTTATACCTCCGCCGTGGAAGGTTGGCGCGCCTACGAGAAATTCCTGGATCCACTCAAGGCGGCTCTCGGTCAGGATTGACCTTCCGAACCGCCCTTTGTGCAGGCCGCCATCAACCCCGGTCGCGCATCAGGCGGGCCTGGTCGCGCTTCCAATCCCGGTCTTTTTCGGTGGCCCGTTTGTCGTGCTGCTTCTTGCCCTTGGCAATACCCAGCAGCACCTTGGCGATGCCGCGCTCGTTGAAATACAGCTTCAGCGGCACGATCGTGATGCCGGCGCGAGCGACGGAGCCGCTTAATTTATCGATTTCCCGCTTGTGCAACAGCAATTGCCGCGGCCGCAAAGGTTCGTGGTTGTTGCGGTTGCCCGCCTTGTATTCAGGGATATGGCAATTGACCAAAAACAGCCCGTCATCGCGCTCCACCGCATAGGCTTCGGCAATGCTGGCCTGCCCGGCGCGCAGAGATTTCACCTCCGTCCCGGTCAGGATAAGGCCCGCCTCCAGCGTATCGGTGATGAAATAGCTGTGACGGGCCTTTCTATTTTCGGCAACCGACTTGGTCATGAACAGATCATAGTATCAATTCAGCAGACCCACATGACGCAGGGCAACATCGATTTTCTCTTGCGTATCCTCGGTCAACGGTACTACCGGCAGGCGGGCTTCCGCCTCGCACAGGCCAAGGCGCCAGGCGGCGAATTTCGCGCCCGCCGGGCTGGGCTCCAAAAACAGCGCCACATGCAGGGGCATCAGGCGGTCGTGCAATTGCAAGGCCAGGGCATAGTCGCCATCCGTGCAAGCGGCCTGAAATTCCGCACATAATTTCGGCGCCACATTGGCGCTTACAGAAATGCAGCCATGGCCGCCCTGGGAATTATAGGCCAGGGCCGTCCCATCCTCGCCCGAGAGGTGGCAGAAGTCAGAGCCAAGCAAAAGACGTTCCCGGCTGACCCGGGCCACATCGCCGGTGGCATCCTTGACGCCCACGATACGCGGCAGCTCCGACAGGCGCTGCATGGTGGAGGGCAGAATATCGACAATGGCCCGTGGCGGTATGTTGTAGACGATGATCGGAATATCCGAGGCGTCGTGCAGCGCCTTGAAATGCTGATACAGCCCCTCCTGATTCGGGCGGTTATAGTAACCCGCCACGTGCAACACCGCGTCCGCGCCGGCGGCCTGGGCATGCTGGGTCAAGGCCACCGCCTCGGCCGTATTGTTCGATCCCGCACCAGCAATAACAGGGATGCGGCCCGCCGTCTGCTTGACGACGATTTCGACCACCCGGCCATGCTCTTCATGAGACAGCGTGGGACTTTCCCCCGTGGTGCCGCATGGAACGATGCCGTTGGTGCCTTGCTCAACATGCCAATCGACAATTTTGCGCAGCGCCTCTTCGTCCACCTGACCACCGCTGAATGGCGTAATAAGCGCAACAATCGACCCCTTGAACATGGTTCTCTCCTAGGGAAATGCTATTCTGTTATAAGTTTGGCGAACTTAACCCTTTCCCCGGCAAGGGGGCAAGCAGCGAGAATGCATAATCCGCGCCTTAATCGCAATTCCGGACAATAATCTGACGGCGGCAGGACTTGGTCCTAGTGCCCCGCGCGGCGCTGCCGCGGCCATATTGCTTGCCCCGGTGTTACTTGTTCTGGGCCTGGCATTGCCGGCGAATGGCGGTGCGAGGGCGCAAATCGCCAACAATCTGCTGTCCCATGAAGACCGGGCCCATTACCGCAAAGCCTATAAGGCAGCCGAGAAAAAGAATTGGCCCGGCGCCCACCGTCTGGCGCGGCGGGCGAAAGACCCCCTGCCCGCCAAGGCCTTGCGTTGGCTGAATTACCGGGAACGCGGCAATCGGGCCAGCTTTTCCGAGATTTCCGGTTTTCTGAACGCCAACCCGGATTGGCCTTCGCGCCAGCGTCTGATCCGGCGGGCGGAAGAGGCGATGGAGAAAAGCCGGGTCAACGACCGCGCCGCACTAGACTGGTTTACCCTGCACCGCCCGCTTTCAGGTCCCGGTCAGATCCGTCTGGCCGAGGCGATGCTGGCCAACGACATGAAGGAAGACGGCCTGCAATGGCTGCGCTATGCCTGGATCAATAATGTCTTTGCCCGCCGGCAATCAAAAAAACTTTACCGCCGTTACCGTAAGACCTTCACCATGGCGGATCATATTGCCCGCCTGGACCATCTGTTATGGCAGGGTCACCGCTATTCCGCCCGGCGGCTGTACACCGTGGTGCCCAAGGACTACCGCAAACTGGCCGAGGCACGGGAAAGCCTGATGGTCCGGGGACCGGGCGTGGACAGCAAGATCCGCGCGGTACCGGCCAAATTATTGGACGACGGCGGCCTAAATTATGAGCGGGTGCGCTGGCGGCGGCGCAATAACCTGGATAAAACCGCCCGCGAAATTCTACTGAAGCCCTGGCCTAATCTTGGCCCCCGGCCGGAAAAATGGTGGTTGGAACGCCATATCCAGGCCCGCGGTGCGCTGCGCGAGGGCGATGCCGCGCTGGCCTACCGCCTGGCCGCTAACCATGGCCAAGTGCCGGGGCGTTTCAGCTTCGCCCAGGCGGAATGGCTGTCGGGCTGGATTGCATTGCGCTTCTTGAACAATGGCGCCCAGGCCCTGCGTCATTTCGCGGCGCTCTATAACAACGTCCGCTATCCCGTCAGCCTCGCCCGCGCCGCCTATTGGGCCGGCCGGGCCAATAAGGCCCTGGGCCGTTCCATTGACGCGACGAAATGGTACCAGGCGGCCGGGCGCTACCCCTCCACCTATTACGGCCAGCTTGCCATTCAGGCGCTGGGGCCTAAGACGGTTTGGCGCATGCCGCGGGAGCCGTCCCCCCGCGATAGCGTCATGCGGGAATTCAACAACCGTGAAATCGTACGCTTGAGCCGCATATTCATGGAGCTGAAGCAGGAAGACCATCTACGGCCCTTTATCCTGCATCTGACACGAAGTGCCACTGATGCCGATGGCCGCCTGCTAGCGGCCCGCCTGGGCCAAGCGCTGGGCCAGCCGGCCTTGGCGGTTCGGGCATCCAAATTGTCGCTACGCGCCGGCACCTTGTTGCCGCGCACGGGCTATCCGATCTTGTCGAACCTGCCGCCGATGCCGGTGGAGGCCGCCCTGGCCCATGCGGTGGCGCGCCAGGAAAGCGAATTTAATCCCCGCGCCGTGTCCTCCGCTTCGGCCCGGGGCCTGATGCAATTGCTACCGCGCACGGCGCGCAAGGTCGCCAAGAAACTGCGCCTGCGCTATCGCCGGGACCGCCTGTTCGATGGCCGCTACAACATGCGCCTGGGGGCCGACTATCTTGGCCAATTGGTCAAGGCCTATCGCGGCTCTTACATCATGGCGTTGGCGGCCTATAACGCCGGCCCCAACCGGGTCAGCCGCTGGCGGCGAAAGAATGGCGACCCGCGCAAGGACAGTGTCGATCCCATTGACTGGGTCGAGGCCATTCCCATTTCAGAAACACGCAACTATGTGCAGCGGGTGCTGGAAAATCTACAGGTCTACCGCTGGCGCCTGAAACCCAAAGGAGCGAAGCTGGCGCTGCTGCAGGATCTGCACCGCAACGGCCTGCCCACGCAATAGTGACGCTCTGTAGACGCTCTAATGAGTGACGTCGCGCAGCCGGGCAATCAGGTGATTGACCACGGATTTCATGATCGGATCAGCGGCATCCAGTCGGCGCAGAAATTCCTCACGCGGAACTTCCAATACGACGGATTTCTCCCAGGCAATGGCCGCGGCCCGGTGTGAACGATTTTCCAACAAGGCGACTTCGCCGAAGACTTCCCCGACATTCACATCCGCCAGTGTTTTGGATTTTCCATTCCCTTCGACAACACGGATTCTCACCATGCCGCTACGCAGGACGTAGACCGACTCGGCGGCGTCACCTTTTTCAAAAATCGTCTGACTGGGTTCAAATGTCTTACGTGTGAACGTAACCATAATCCGATGTACTCCATACTAAATGATTGATCGGCACCGAATAGAAACTATTGTCCGAAACCACGAAAACATGAAAACCACGAAACCATTTAAATTTCATGTACTGGAATTGAGTAACGCTTTTTTTGTGAGGAGACGTAACATGGGCATGCTCGACGGCGTCAAGATCGTCAGCTTCAATCATTTCATGCTTGGTCCGCTAGCGGCACAAAATCTCGGCGACCTTGGCGCCGACGTCATCATGATCGAGCCCATCGGCGGCGCCTTTCAGCGCCAGTGGGGTGGCGGCAACACGTACGTCGGGGGCGAAAGCGTTGCCTTCCTGGTCGCCAACCGCAACAAGCGCAGCATCGCCCTAGACCTGAAATCGGATGCCGGGCGCGATATCGCCCTGGCCCTGATGAAAGACGCGGACGTGGTGATGGAGAACTTTCGTCCCGACATCATGGACCGCCTCGGCCTTGGCTGGGAGACGGCACGCGCCGCCAACCCCCGGCTGATTTTCGCCTCCGCTTCCGGTTGGGGCTCCAGCGGCCCGTATGTTTCCCGCCCAGGTCAGGATCTGCTTATCCAGGCCCGTTCCGGTCTGGCGATGATCACGGGCAGCCAGTCAGCACCGCCAACGCCCATCGGCGTCTCCGCCACGGACCATCACGGCGGCGTGGTCTTTGCCTCCGCCATTCTCGCCGCTCTGGTTCGCCAGGGCCGCACCGGCGAAGGCGCGCGGGTCGAAGTCGATCTGATGTCGGCGGCGCTTGATCTGCAGCAGGAATCCATCGTCGCTCATCTGAACGGCTCCCGCGAGCGCAGTATCCGCTCGCCTGAACATATCGCCGGCTGGCTTTATCAGGCGCCCTATGGCTTTTACCGCACCACGAACGGCCACATCGCGATCTCGATCTGTACCCTGGAACTGCTGGGTACGGTGCTTGAGTGTCCCGAACTGGCCGCCATGACCGAGGCCGACGGCTGGCAGCGGCGCGAGGAAGCCACGGCCTTGATCCAGGGCGTCATCGAAGGCGACAGTACCGAGGCCTGGTGCGAAAAGTTCGAGGCGCACGCGATCTGGCATGCACCGGTCATGGGCTATGATGGGGTGGTAGCCGATCCACAGATCCGCCACAACGGCAATCTGGTGGAGAGCCAGTTGCCAAATGGCGAGACGGTGACATTGGTGGCGCATGCCGCCTGTTATGATGGCGAGCGTCCCGGCGTGCGCCTGGCCCCGCAACCCATCGGCGCCCAAAGCCGGGAAATCCTGGCGGAGCTTGGCTATGACGGCGCGCAGATCACACAGTTGGAAAAAGACGGCGCGGTTTCAATGGCGGAATAGGAACAATTTATTGGGGGATTGATCATGAACACCAAGCGGCTGGAAAATATCGGCGCCTGCGTCTTTGACGCCTATGGCACCCTGTTTGACGTGAATGCCGCCGCACAGCACTGCGCCGCCGATCTGGGCGATAAGTGGCTGCCCCTGGCGGAATTGTGGCGGGGCCGGCAATTGCAATACACCTGGCTGCGCAGCCTAATGGAAAATTACGCCGATTTCTGGCAGGTCACGGGCGAGGCCTTGGATTTTGCCATGGAAGCCCTGGAAATCAACGATGCCGCGCTGCGCGAACGTTTGATGGAGCTGTATCTGCAACTGGATGCCTATCCGGAGGTTGGCGATGTGCTGCGCCAACTACGTGACGGCGGTATGAAGACCGCCATACTTTCCAATGGTTCGCCCAAGATGTTGCAAGCCGCGGTCGACAATGCCGGCATTGGCGGCGCCCTGGAT
>CAYWYB010000023.1:11659-27845 GCA_964462145.1 uncultured Rhodospirillaceae bacterium | reverse complement strand
CTGGCGACGATCGGCGCGATATCGTCGTGGACACATTTTTTCCCGCTGGCTGCAATTTAATTAAATTAATAATAAAACCAATTAATAAGCGAAACAACGCAAAAAACATAGCCCCGGCGACGGTTATGCCCCATGGCGTCGCAATGGGTTCCTATCGGCGCCATTTGGCATTACTGTTTGGGCCCCGCATGCAATGGCTTCAATGAACAAGAAAAATGATTTCAGCGTATAATCTAGGCGCCCTGTTTGATCCCGAATTGGGCGGCGATAATCTGGCCCTGATCGATTGCCGTGACTGGGAAAATCCCCGCGAATACAGCCACCGACAGCTTGATGATCTGGGTAATGCCTGTGCCCGCGGTCTGCTGCGTCGGGGACTGAGACGCGGCGATGCGGTCGGTATTCTGTCCGCCAACCGGGCCGAATATCTGATCGCCTATCTGGGTATTCTACGCGCCGGCATGATCGCCGTGCCCACTAGTTATCGCTTTCCCAATGAATTGATCGACTTCGTTTTTAGCGACAGTTCGGTGAAGCATATCTTTTGCGACGGCCAGCGCCGGGGCGCATTCAGCGCCGATTTGCCAGTAACGAACTTTGATGAATCTGGAGATGAAGGCTTTGAAGCTCTGCTGGATCCAGGCTCGTTCGAGACCGTCCGCCCCAACGACACTGAGACGGCGATGGTGCTTTACACCTCGGGCTCCTCCGGCCGGCCCAAAGGCGTGCCGCTGACCCACAAGGGCCATTTATGGGCCCTACGCGGGCGCATGGTGAATTTGCCCCTGAACCATCACCGCCTGCTGATTGCGGCGCCGCTGTATCACATGAATGCCCTGTGCACCTGTCTGTTTGGCCATGCCGCGTCCACATCAACCGTGCTGTTGCCGGAATTCGATTCCCGCCATTACCTGGAAGCCATCGCACGCTTCAAATGCACCTGGATCACCTCCGTCCCAACCATGCTGGCCATGGCCTTCATGGAAGAGGACCTGTTGAACAGTCTGGATCTGTCGTCGGTCATCTCTGTGCGCATGGGCTCGGCCCCGGTCTCGCCCAAGCTATGGCAACGAGTGGAAGAGATTTTCCCCAACGCCAGTGTCATGAACGGCTATGGCACGACAGAGGCCGGCCCGATGGTCTTTGGCGCCACCGGGGGCAAGCCGGTGCCGCCCATGTCCGTCGGCCGCAAGCAGGCGGAGGTCGACGTCAAACTAATCGACAAGGACGGCAACGAGGCCGACCAGGGGGTCTGCTGGCAGCGTACGCCGGCCAATACCCTGGGTTATTTGAACCTGCCCGAAAAATCGGCCGAGGTGATCACGGCGGACGGTTGGTACGATTCGGGCGATGTCTTTCGCCGCGATGCGGAGGGTAATTATTACTTCGTAGGCCGCGACGATGACATGTTCGTCTGCGGCGGCGAGAACATCTATCCGGGCCAGGTGGAAGGCATATTGGTCGGCCACCAAGGCGTGGAACAAAGCTGTGTCGTCCCCGTGCCCGATGATATCAAGGGCGAGAAACCCATCGCCTTCGTGGTGCGCAGCTTTGGCTCGACGGTGACCGAGGACGAGGTCAAACAACACGCCCTGGCCAACGCGCCGGCGTTCCAGCATCCCCGCATGGTGATATTCATGGACGAATTGCCCCTGGCCGGCCCGGGCAAGATCGACCGAAAAGGGCTGGAAGCCCGTGGCCGGGAAATTTGGCAAGAAAATGAGGCAACAACGTGAAAGCGGCAGTCATTCAAGAACACGGCGGTCCGGGCTCCATCCAGATCGACAATAACTTCCCCGATCCGCAACCGGGTCCCGATGATGTCATCGTCAAGGTCGGCGCGACGTCGCTGAATTATCATGACATCTTCACCCGCAAGGGCATGCCGGGTATCAAGGTGCCCATGCCCTGCATCATGGGTCTGGATTTCAGCGGCGAGATCGTCGAAGTGGGTTCGGACATCACGGACTGGAAAGTCGGGCAACGGGTGATGATCGATCCCGTGGATCGCGTGGGCCCCGGCGGTCTGATCGGCGAGATGTGGCACGGCGGCCTGGCGGAATATTGCAAGGTGCCCAGCCATCATCTGGTGCATCTGCCCGACAATGTTTCTTACGAGGCGGCCTCCTGCCTGCCGGTCGCCTATGGCACCGCGTTACGCATGATGTACACCATTGGCGACGTGCAAAAGGGCGACAAGGTCTTGATCCTGGGGGCCTCTGGCGGGGTGGGCACCTGCGCCGTACAGTTGGCCAAACAGCGGGGCTGCGAGGTCATCGCCTGCGCTTCGAACCAGAGCAAGCTGGACCGCCTGGCCGAAATTGGCGCTGATCATCTGATCAACTATGTCGAAGAAGATTTCATGAAAGCGGTCTGGACCAAGTTCGGCAAACCGCACCGGCGCCGTTGGGAAGATGGCGTCGATGTAGTGGTGAACTTCACCGGCGGCGATACCTGGGTGCCAGGCCTGCGGGTTTTGCACCGGGGCGGCAAGGTGCTGACCTGCGGTGCGACGGCGGGTTATGATCCGGCGGAGGATCTGCGTTTCATCTGGTCCTACGAGCTGAAAGTGCTGGGCGCCAACGGCTGGATGCGGGAAGACCTGGTCACTCTGTTGGATATGATCAGCGACGGCTCGTTGCTGCCGATTATCGATACCCGCCTGCCGCTGGAAGAGGCCAACGAGGCCTTCCGGCTGCTGGAAGAACGGATCGTCTTCGGCAAAGTCGTGCTGACACCGTGAGGTTTTGACATGAGTGAAGAACCAAAATTCTTGAGCGCCGAAGAAATCCAAGGCTTCTTTGACCGCTCACCCTTTATCTCCAGCCTGAACTTGGAGGTCATGTCGTCCGATCCGGAGACCCAGGAGATCACCGTCAAGATGCCCATGCAGCCGTCAATGGAACGGCGCGCCGGCACCAAGCAGTTTCACGGCGGGCCAATAGCATCCTTTGTGGACGTGGTCGGCGATTTCGCCATCGGTATGATGGTGGGTGGCGGCGTCCCGACCATCAACATCCGCATCGATTACCTGAAACCCGCCGTGGGCGATGCCCTGGTGGCGGTGGCGCGGGTACGCCGGCACGGACGCTCGGTGGCCGTGGTCGATATTGATGTCCTGAACGAACAGGACTCGCTGGTGGCCATGGGGCGGGGTACCTACTCGCCGCAAACCGGCTAAGAGACACGAAATAAACGTTGGGAGATACGGCTATGACGGAACGTGCGCGGTTGGACCACACGGTCATCAATGTGCAGTTCGAGATGGACAAGGCCCAGGGCCAGTTTGGTGATCTGGGCTTTTTCCTCACGGATCGGGGCTATCACACCTTGGGCTCGATCAATCATCTGATGATGTTCGGCACTGATTATCTGGAACTGCTCGGCCTGCCGCCCGGGGCCGAAAATGCCCGCAAGGATATCGCCGAGGCCCCGGTGGGCATCAACGGCCTGGTCTTCAAGACCGACGACGCGGATGCGGTCCATGCGCATATGCAGGCGCTGGGCATCGCCGGCGATCCACCAAAATCGTTCAGCCGCCCGGTAAAATTACCCGAGGGCGAACAGGACGCGGCCTTCCGGACCGTCACAGTTCGCCCCGGCGTCTTTCCCGGTGGCCGGGTCTATTTCTGCGAACACCACACGCCGGACCTGGTTTGGCGCCCGGAATGGCAAAGCCATGGCAATGGCATCCAGGCCATACCGGAATTCGTCGTCGCCTCCAACGACCATGCCCAGGAAGCCGAGACCTTCGCCAAACTGCTGCAGTCCGAAGTCAGCGGCGCGGGCGACAGCCTCTCGGTTCCGATCACCGATGCTCAGATCACCGTCATGACACCCGCCGCCTATGCCGAACGATACGGCGCCCTGGCCTCGCCCATGGCGGGGCGTTCTTCGATCTTCGGCGCCCTGGTGTTCCGTACGGAAAGCCTGGACAAGATCCGCGCCATTGCATCCAACACCATTGACGAGGCCGACCGCGTCGTAGTCCGGGTCGCCGACTTCAACGCCGTTCTTGAATTTGTGGAGTAACCCCCAGCATGCGCCCCAATCCCATGAAGACGAAACTTGCCGCCGGCGAAAGCGTCTACGGCATGATGGTATTCGAATTCCTCAGCCCCGGCCTGCCGCGTATCGTGGCCAATGCCGGATGCGATTTCATCCTTTATGACTTGGAGCACAGCGGTTTCACCATCGAGGATATGAAGACCCAATTCGCGCTTTGCGCCGGACTGGGCCTGGTGCCCATCGCCCGGCCGCCGGGCAAGGCCTACAACATCACGGCCCGGATGCTGGACGTGGGTGGTTTCGGCCTGCTGTATCAGATGGTTGGCAGCGCCGAGGAGGCACGGGAGCTGGTCAGTTGGACCAGATATCCACCGAAAGGCGTGCGCGGCGCCATCTTTGGCGGCGCCCATGATGATTACACCGGCGGCGACCTGGCGGAAAAGGCGGAAGCCGCCATGGACCGCACCCTGGTGGCAGCCCTGATCGAAACCAAGGATGGCCTGGACAATATCGACGAGATCATGGCCGTGGACGGTATTGACGTGGCGCACTTGGGCCATGCGGATCTATCGCTGTCCCTGGGCATTCCGGGCCAGTTCGATCACCCCGACCTGCAACGGGGCATCGACAAGATTGTCGAGACGGCGGAAAAGCATGGCAAGGCGGCGGGCGCCATGGCGCCAAGCCTGGAATGGGGCCAGGACCTGATGCAGCGGGGCTACCGCATGATGTCCTATAACCATGACATGGGACTACTGGGCGAAGCCCTAAGCAGCGGCATCCAGGCCCTCAAGGGATAGGCGATCTGTAACTCCAGGCCGCGACTGCGGCCCGGCGCCCCTGCGCCGCCCCAGTGGAGCCGTGCGCTTCCGCGCACTGCGTGAACGACAATACTACGGCAGCCGGTCCTTCAACAGCATGGCGTGCGCGCCGACGTGCTGGTTGACCAGCTGCGTCACTTCCATATCGCAGCATATGGAACAGAGCGCGTAGGCTTCCTCCCGCGATAGTTCGCTGCGCTCGCAGATCAGGCTGATCATCTCACGCAGGGCCTGACGGGCGGCTTCGTCCAGGTCCGGGTTAATACCCATGGTAATGTGATGGGTCGGGGTTTCGGCCCGTGGCATGGTGAAATGCAGATCATCCCGGACGATCAACTCAAACGTACCGTTCAGGCCGGTCTCGATCGCGGTGACGCAAACCTCGCCATTGCCCTGGGCCGCATGGCCATCGCCGACGGAGAAATTCGCGCCATCGACAAAGACCGGCAGATACAACGTGGTGCCGGCGACCAGATGTTTGAGATCCAGATTGCCGCCGAAATCACCGGGGATAATGGAGGTAATGGTGCCGCGTTCCTCGGGCGGTGACACGCCCATGACACCAAAGAACGGCGCCAATGGCACTTCCTGACCCCACGGCAACGTGCCGACCTGACGTGCCTTATCCAGGCCGACATGGAACAGGCGTTCTTCGGTAAAATCATCGGGCAAGGCACCTGCGCCAGGCCGGATGATATTCCAACCCCAGTCGGCGGCCAGCTCAATATCCAGAATGCGCACTTCCAGCACCATGCCCGGCCTCGCACCCTTAACCGCCACGGGGCCGGTCAGGATATGGCCGGGCACCTGCCGCCGCGTCACCTGATCATGAATGGCGCGCTGTTCCGCCGCCACGGTGAAGGCGCCGCCATCATCCGGCGTCACGTTGGGCGCACCGGAATAGGTGCGAATGGTGACCCGGTCGCCGGAATTGACCTCGGCCACCGCCGCCCGCTCCGCCTCGAAATAGCCCCAATGGATATTTTCGGGCCGTGCGTCGATAATATTTGTCATCACATTTGTCCCAACCATGTTTCGCCCGCAGCCGCCTCGGCCCGCCGGAAGGCATCACGCAGAGCGGCAACTTCGGCTTCCGGCAACGGGCCCTTGGCGGCAGCGGCCAGATTGGTGGCTACATGGCTGGCCTTGGTGGTGCCGACGATGGCACAGCTTAGGCCCGGCTGCGCGAGGGTGAAACGAAGTGCGATCTCCGGCCAGTCATCGGCTCCATAGCCCAGCTCCTCCGGCGTGATGGCCATGGCCGCCAGACGCTGGCCGTAGGTTACGGCATAGTTCACATACATGCCGCGTTGTTCCGAGATATCCTTCCAGGCCGCGTTGGCGATGGAGCGCTTGGCTATGGTGCCGACGTTGTTCCGTTGGCACGGCGCCAAGACATTCTCGATATTCGACTGATCGCACATGGAGATGGATGTTTCGATCACCGCCACATCGTCCAACCCGGCGGCGTAGGCCGCCGCCTCGTTGTCGCCGGCATAGCCCAGAAAGCGAATTTTTCCGGCATCCCGCGCTTTGATCAGAGCGCCCACCGCCTCGCCCTTTCGCAAGGTCTCCAGATCGCAGGAATGCAACAGCATGACATCCAGATGGTCTGTTTGCAGCCTGCTCAAAGCCCTGTTCAGGGTATTTTCGACGCATTCCGCCGACCAGGCCTCGCCCGCGATGCCGTCCATGGCCCGGCCGCATTTCGAAACCAGAACATATTCGTCCCGGCGATGACCAATGGTTCTGCCAATCATTTCCTCGGAGCCGTCATAGCCGGCGGCGGTATCAATCAGGTTGACGCCCTGGTCCAGCAGTTTGTTGAGAAGTTCCGCGACCTCCGCCTGTTCGGTCTCGAGAAAACCGACCGGCGCGCCGCCAAAGCCAAGAATGGAAACCTCCAAACCGGTCTTGCCAAAACTGCGTCTTTGCATTTTTCTTGTCCTCCCGGGGTTTTGTTGCCCCGATCATACCGCAGCCTGGATGAGAATTGAAAAAGAATGGAACCGCAAACCGCTCACGTGCCCGGCCATGTGCCCGGTCAACCGCGCATTGCCTATGACGAAATCGGCGCGGGCCCGCCGGTCGTATTCCTGCACGGCATCGGCGGCAACCGCACCAACTGGCGCGAGCAACTCCACGCCTGCGCTCCTGATTATCGCGCCATCGCCTGGGACGCGCGCGGTTATGGCCTCTCGGACGACTACGACGGCGCACTGGATTTTTCCCAATTCGCCGATGACATGATCCGCCTGCTGGATCACTTGGAAATCGCCAAAGCCATTCTGGTTGGCCTGTCCATGGGCGGGCGGATCAGCCAGGATCTGTATTTCCGCTATCCTGACCGGGTCGCCGCGATGGTCCTGTGCGATACCTTCCCCGGCACAACGCCGACCTTGCCGCCCAAAGAGCGGGAAGAATTCATCAATCTGCGCAAAGGGCCCTTGGTGGCCGGCAAGAGCCTGCGGGAAATGGCGGAGCCCCTGGCAAAGACCCTGGTCAGCGCCAATGCCGCGCCAGCGCATTTCCAGCGCCTGGTGGAGAGTGTCGAGGCATTGCATCAGGATAGCTATATCAAGACCCTGGAAGCCACCATGCGCTATGACCGCGCGGTTGATATCAGCACCATTTCGGTGCCGGTGCAGCTGATCTATGGCGCCGAAGACCGCCTTACCCCGCCCAGCATTGGTGAAGAGATGCAGCGGCTGATACCGGGCGCCCAGCTGACAGTCATCGAGGGCGCGGGGCACCTGGTGAACATTGAACGCGGCGAGGAATTCAACAGGTTGCTGCTGGATTTCCTGGCGCGGCAGCAGTCTTAACGCCGGGCGGCACCACCGAGATTGAAGGCACCATAGACGGCAGGTGGAAAACCTTGCCGCTTGACCTCGTCACGAGCCGCCAGCCAGGCCGCGCCATAGTCGCCTTGCCGGGCCAACTCGTGGAACCGGGTCATGAAAATCTGCGTGCCCCTGTCCGCCACGGGCCATAGACTATTCACCACCGTGCGCGCGCCACCCAGATAGAAGCTGCGCATCAAGCCCAGGTAATCATCGCCCGCGACGGCCTTGCCGACGCCCGTTTCGCACGCGGATAAAACAACCAGGTCGGCCTTCAAAGGTGCCTCGAATAAGCGCGCTGCCGTCAACCATGTAACCGTGTCCGCCCCGGCCACGATGACGGCGGAGTGCAACGGATCGTCGGCATCAAATAGCCCATGGGTGGCCAGATGCAGTACATTGACGCCGGTGCCAACGGCGGCGCGCAAATTCGCCTCGGTCGCCCCATCGCCAAGCAGCGGCACCGTGCGATACAGTTCAGCAACCGCGGCTGCTTCCGCCCGCGCGCCCGGCAACTGCGGCAGCTCACCAAAGAAATTCGGATCACCAACAACTGTTGCACCGGCGTTTTCCCGCGTTTGGGAAAGCGGCCTATTCAGCCAGGCACCCATGGGCAGAACAGCGACGAAATATTCGGTTCCAAAGGCTGCCCAGGGCACGAAGTAAAGCTGACCCGCCGGCACCACATAGACACCCTTGGCCCCGCCCCATTTGGCAATCGCCAACTGCTCGGCTAGTTGCGCGGCAATCTCCACCTGCGCGGCGGTGGCGCCCAGGGCAACGGCATCGGAAAACCCAGCCAGCCGCACGGCCAGATCGGCCTGACTGATAGCGGTCTTGACGATCCGGGCGCCATCTTTATCGATCATTAGCCAGCTTATCGGCGCCGCCGATGTGGCGGGCACCGCATAGGCCAGCATCTCGCCTGGCAACAACCGGTCTTGCACATCCGCCAAGGCCACCGTCGCCACGGACAGGGCATCCGCCAGTTCCGGATTGGCCCGGCGCAGATCAGACATCGCCGCGCCATGCCGGCGTAGCAACGCAGCCTCCCGATCCAATCTTGCCTGGCTGGCCGCGCCAGGGATGGCGTTGGCCAGACGTTGACGGCGAATATCCCGTTCCAGGCGCCTGATTTCCGTCATCAAGGCGTCCTGATCGCCCGAGGCTATGGCCTGATTGGCCAGCATGTCCATGAAAGAGCGGGCCCGGCCTTGTTCCATGTCACTGAACAACGCGGCATATTGCCCATTTGCCACATCCACGGCGGCAAGCAATTGGGTCAAATGCTCCTTACCGAAACCAAACCGCAGTTTTGACTGATCGCTTGACAGTGCGCCGCTGACCAGCGTCACGGCGTCCTGAGCCCGGCGCAAGGCAGGTTCCGCACGCGCCATGTCACCGGCCGCGAAGAACCGTTCGCCGCGCAAGGCCTCCAGACGCCAGACCAGCTCGCCCAAGCCCGCTTTCGCGGCCAGAGCGATAGCAGACACCGCCACTGCCTCGAACGCCTCGTCCTGGCCAATATCATACAGCGCACGGGCCCGCAGGGCGGCCGTCACGGCACGGCCCTGATCATAGCCCATTGCCTTGAAGAAGCCCTCGGCGGCGGCAAAGTAGGGCGCGGCTTGTTCGGGCTTATCCATGACGGCCAAAATACCGGCGCCCAGATAGGCCATGTTTTCGCCACGGGCCAAATAGAATTCCGGGATCAACGGCACCATGTGGCCGTATTCCGAATTGTCCGCCAGGGTAAACAGCCGGACAAAATGGCGTTCCAGCTGCACCGCCCAGGCCAGGCCCTTGGCATACTGGCCCGCGCGGATATAAAGCGATGCTAGACCGAGGGCGGCGCGAAACTTGGCCTCGGTATTGATGACAATCTCGATCATGTCCGGCATCTCATCGAATTCGGTTGGGAGCTGCCAACCTTTCAGAGCCAGCGCAACGCGAGCCAGATCGCCTTCGCCCGCCGCGGCATCGCCAAGACGGGCGCGGATATCGCCCCGCACGGCCCGGCTGATCAGTGTGTCACCGGCATAACTCCGCTCTAATACCGCTGTGTTCAAAATCGAGCTTTCCGCATCGGCGATGCGGTCGCCCCGCGCCAGCAGATCGGCCCGGATCAACGAAAGGCGAAATTTCATCTGGCTGCCCCAGGCATCTTTCATGCCCGCATCCAGCAAGGCCAGGGCGCGGTCCGTGTCGCCCGTCATGAACGCGTCATAGCCCTCTTTCAAACGGCCGGAAAACGGCAGGCCCAGGGCCTCGGCGACATTGCTCGTATGGGGAATCATGGCCCTTTTCGGCGGCACGGCGGGCAGTTTGATACCCTTGGCCGCCGCCGGCACCAAAGCGGCAAAGGCAGTCCGTTCCGCCGCCGTTAACGCGCCATCCGGCAACAGAGGTACCGGCTTGGTCAGGGCACATGGCGCGATGGCAATCGTCGCCACGCAAATTACAGCAGAAATCCATCTTGAATGGTGCATTGCGTCCCGTCCGATCTGAACGCACAATTATCCCAGGCAATGATGACATTCAGGTAAACAAGTTCATGGCACGGCATATAGTTTGTTTGACGTTCGATTTCGATGTGATGTCGGGGCATATCGCCCGGGGCATGACGACACCGACGCCAATCTCGCGCGGTGAGTTCGGCATTGTTGGAGCTGCGCGCATTCTGCCCCTGTTGGCGGCCGAGGAAATTCCCTCGACCTGGTTTATCCCCGGCTTCACCATCGAAACCTATCCCGAGGCCTGCGCCCAAGTGGTAACAGGTGGTCACGAGGTCGGCCAGGAAGAAGAGGAAATGATCCGCGCCAACGAGGCGATCAAACGCCTTACGGGTCAAAACGCGCGGGGCTATCGTTCCCCGGCCTGGGATTTGAGCCCCCATACGCTCGAATTATTGTTGAAGCATGGCTTCCATTATGAAAGTTCCATGATGGGGCACGACTATTCCCCCTACCGCATCCGCCAGGGCGACGAGATCGATCTGCACAAGCCCATGGTCTTTGGCCCGGAAACAGCGTTGATCGAAATGCCGATCAGCTGGTCCCAGGACGATCATCCCCATTTCGAGATGACGGCGGCCAGGGACGGCCACCGCAACGCCAACAGCGTCATGGAAAACTGGGTCGATGACTTCATCTATATGACCCGCTGCACGGACTGGGGCATCATCACCTATACCTGCCACCCTTATGTCATTGGACGCGGCCACCGCATGCTGATGCTGGAAAGGTTTATCGGCAAACTGCGCGATCTAGGGGCCGAATTCATGAGCATGGAAGACGCCGCCCGCCTTTATGACGAACGGGAACCGTTCAAGGGCTGAGCTTAATTCATCTTCTCCAGCTTTTTCAGGGTGCTGAGGTAGCTGGGCATGGGTTGCCCACCGAACGAGGATGCCCAGTTGGTGTAGCTGACTTCTCCCACATAAATGTCGCCTCTGGAATCCATGGCCAAGCCGTGCGGCGCCATGAAATGACCCGGCTCCAAGACGAAGCCATCTTCGCCGCCCAGGCGTGCCACCCGTTCGCCCTTGCTGGTAACGATGGTCAGGCGCGGGCCCAAATTAGGCATGTTGCGGTTCACAGGCATGCCGGGGCCCAGCTCGCCGATCACGCAGTTGGGACAATTGCCCCTGGGCATGAACAGTCCGCAGGGGCGGTGAAGGTTATTCCATTGGGTTTCGTATTTGCCATTGGTATCGAAGACCTGGACGCGGTGGTTCTCCCGGTCCGCCACATAGATCCAGCCATCGTCGTCGGCGACAATATTATGCACGATGTTGAACTGGCCGGGATCGCTGCCCGGTTCGCCCCAGGACATCACCAGCTTGCCGTCCGGTGAATATTTGTGAACCCTGGCGTTGCCATAGCCGTCGGAGACAAAGATGTGATTGTCCGGCGACAAAGCAGTGTGAGTACAGCGGTGAAACGGCTCGCCACTGACATAGGGTGCTGGTTCGCCGGGCACGCCGATTTCCATCAGGACCTTGCCCTCGGGTGTGCATTTGCGCACGGTGTGATCGCCATCGTCGGTGCAATAGAGGGCATCGTCGGGGCCGATATGCAGGCCATGGGCGCGGTGAAAGATGTCACTGCCCCAGGAGCGCAGGAAATTGCCCTCCCGGTCGAATACGATCATCGGCTGGCGGCCACGGTTGAAGACATAGACCTGATCCTTGCTGTCGATGCCGATACCGGCGACATCGCGAAAGTCCCAGCCCTCGGGCAACTTGGCCCAATCTTCCCGCACGCGGTATTTATAATCGCCTTCGCCCAAAGTGATCGACATGCCAGCTCCTCTCCAAAAATGATGCTGTATTGTCCATCAATCGGGCTGCCATGTGAAGGTAGGCAAATCAACCACTTGGCGCGGGCGCCCGTCCGGGCCAAAATAGCCATAACAAATTGAACTTAAGCGGAGTGGAGCGGAGCTGCCATGAGTATCGACGACGCCGTAAATTTCGACGACCTGCGCCTTCTCGCCAAGCGGCGCATCCCCAAGATCTGTTATGATTTTATCGAGGGCGGCGCCGATGACGAAATCGGCCTGGACCGTAACCAACAGGCCTTCCGCGATCTTTTGATGGTACCCCGTTATCTCGTCGACGTCGACAAACGCGACCTGACAAAGGAATTGTTTGGCCGCAAATACGATCTGCCCTTTGGTATTTCACCCACCGGTCTCGCGGGCATGTTCCGCGTCGGCGGCGATATGATGCTGGCCCAGGCGGCCCGCGATGCCAATGTGCCGTTCGTGATGTCCGGCTCCTCCAACGCGTCGATCGAAGATTTGGGCAAGCTGGCGCCGGAGCACGGCTGGTACCAGCTTTATGCCGCGCGGGACAAATCCGTATCCGAGGACATGATCCGCCGGGCCGATGCGGCGGGACTGGGTGCCCTGGTGCTTACGGTTGACGTACCGGTGCATTCCAACCGGGAACGCAATGCCCGCAACCGCTTTGGCCGGCCCTTGCGCCTAAGCCTGGCGACCAAGCTTGACGCGCTCAGCTATCCCGGTTGGCTGTTCGACTATTTAAAGGCCGGCCTGCCGATGTTTCCCAATTGGCTGCCCTATGCTGGCGAGGGCGCGGATGCGGACGTTGTCGCCGACTTCATGGCCTCCATGACAACGCCACCTCTGACCTGGGATGATGTGGCGCGGTTCAGGGAAATCTGGCCCCGCAAGTTCATCCTCAAGGGCATCATGCATCCGGACGACGCCGTAAAAGCGGCGGAACTCGGCTGCGACGGTATCGTGGTTTCCAATCACGGTGCAAGGCAACTGGACCGCGCGCCGGGCTCTATCGAAGTGTTGCCTTCCATTGTTGCCGCCGTGGGCGACCGCATGACCATCATGTTGGACAGCGGCATCCAGCGCGGCTCCGACATCGCCACGGCGCTGTGTCTTGGCGCCGATTTCGTCTTTGTCGGCCGCGCCACGCTTTATGGCGTCACCGCCGGCGGAAAGGCGGGCGCGACCAAGGCCATCGAGATCCTGCGCCGGGAGCTGGACCTGATCATGGGCCAGATCGGCGCCCCGGACCTGGCCAGCCTGAACGAGGATTTCATCTACAAACGATAAGACATTGACAAAATGTACCACACAAGGTACATACCCGATTGCAGTCCAGCATGACGGAACTGAAGAAACTTCCCGCTGCCTTTTATGCAACGGCAAGCGGCAATGAACCTGTCCGGGCATGGTTGAAGGACCTCGATATTGCCGACAGACGGGTGGTGGGTCACGACATCGCCACCGCCGAGTTCGGCTGGCCCGTCGGCATGCCCCTTAGCCGTTCGCTGGGCAAAGGGCTGTTCGAAATTCGCTCCAATCTTTCTGGCGGTCGGATTTCCCGGGTAATTTTTGCCGTTGTTCACGACCGCATGGTGTTGCTGCATGGCTTCGTGAAGAAGAGCCAGAAGACGCCGAAACCGGATTTGGCCTTGGCCGCAAAACGTTTGAAAGAGATCGTATCATGAGCAAGAAAATTAGCGGCATTGGCTCTTCATTCGAAGATTTCCTTAAGGAAGAGGGAACTTATGAAGAGACAACAGCAACGGCGGTAAAACGCGTCCTCGCCTGGCAGCTGCAAGAGGCCATGGCAACGAGGCAAATGAGCAAGAATCAAATGGCCAAGGAAATGCAAACAAGCCGCAGCCAACTGGACCGCATCCTGGATCCCGACAATGACCGAATTCAGCTGGACACGGTCATCAAGGCCGCACGCGTGCTTGGCCGCGAGGTTCGAATTGAATTGATTTAGAGCGGCCCCGCCAGCCGCTATTCCGCCGCGCGACCGAATACGGCTTGTTCTGCCTCGCTCAGTTCCTCGGACAGGCGCCGACCGGCATGGGCGCGGGGGGCGCGGAAGCGGGCCAACAGGCTGTAGATCACCGGGATCAGGACGAGCGTGAACACCGTGGCCATGCCCAGGCCGCCAAAGACGACCCAGCCGATCGCGGACCGCGCCTCCATGCCGGGGCCGCTGCCCAGGATCAGGGGTAGCGCCCCCAGTACCGTGGACAGCATGGTCATTATGACCGGACGCAGGCGGGTCAGGGCCGCTTCGCGCACCGCGTCATGCACGGACAGGCCCTTGTCGCGCAGTTGATCGGCGAACTCCACCACCAGAATGCCATTCTTGGCCATCAGGCCGACCAGCATGACAAGGCCGATCTGGCTGTAGATATTCAGCGAGGAGTCCGTGAATTTCAGAGCGAAGACCGCCGCCGCCAGGCCGAACGGCACCGTCAATACGATGACCACGGCGGAAAACACGCTCTCGAACTGTGCCGCCAGAACCAACAACACCACCAATATGGCCACCGCAAAGGTGATCGCGACGTCATGGTTGGCATCCTGCAGGGTTGCCGCCTCGCGGATGAAACGCAGGCCGATGCCCGGCGGCAGGATCTCGTTCGCCAGGGCCTCTACATCCGCCATCGCCTCGGGCAGGCTGTAGCCGGGTGCCAGGGGCGCATCGATTTCGATGGCGCGGCTTTGCCCGGCCCGGTCCAGTTCGGCGGCCACGCCGACCTCCTCCAACGAGATAAAGGCGGACAGGGGCACCAGATCGCCGCCGGCCGTGGGCACGAACAGATTGCTCAGATCGGAGGGATCGTTGATGGCGCCGGCGGCTGATTCAATCCTCACCGGAATGGTCCGGTCATTGACGTTCAGCTCCGCCACCTTCAGGCCATCGACCATGGCCCGCAGGGTATCCGCGACACCCTCAACCTCCACGCCCAGATCCTCGGCCCGGCCCCGGTCCACCTTGACCGATAGCTGCGGCTGGGTCTGCTGGTATTCAATTTCCGGGTCGTCCAAATTTGGAATGCGTTCATGGATGGCGGCCAGGAACATATCAGCGGCAGCCGCGATATCCTTGTAATTGCCACCCGTCAGGGTGAATTCCAAACGTCCGCCGGAGCGGCGCAGGTTTAAACTGTTGGGCTGGCTGACCCGCGCCGTGGCGCCGGGGATGGCTTTCAAAGGTCCGCGCAGGGTCTTGGCAATATCATTCTGGCTGCGTGTGCGCTCGGACCAAGGTGTCAGGGGCGCCATCAGAAAGACCCGATTTAGATCCCAACGCCCGACGATAGCGAAGATATTGCTGACTTCCCCATTGTCGCGCAGCGGCTGCAATATGGCTTCGGCCTGGGCCGACTGTCGGTCCATATAGTCCAGGCCGACGCCATCGGGACCCTGCATGTAGATGACAATAGCGCCCCGGTCTTCCTTCGGCAGCAGCTCCCGATCAATCGTGGGGTACAGAGCCACCGCGCCCGCGGCCAGAAACACTGCACAGCCAAGAACCAGCACCGGCGCGCCAAGGGTGAAATCCAACAGCCTTTGATAAGCCGCCGTTATAGCGTTGCCAAAGCGCGAAAGGGGGACGGGCGCACCCGGCTTCTCCGCCCCCCACTCAGCGGGCAGGCGCGCCGCCAGCATGGGGCAGAGGGTCAGGGCGACAAATGAAGATATGGCCACGGCAATGGCCAGCACAAAACCGAATTCGCTGAACAGTTTACCCGCCACGCTGGGCAGAAACGCAATGGGCAAAAAGACCGAGATCAATGTCGCCGTGGTCGCCAGCACCGCGAAAAACACCTGCCGGGTGCCCAGCACGGCGGCTGCCAGAGGCCCATGACCCAAGGAGCGCTGACGCTGAACATTCTCCACCACCACAATAGCATCATCGACAATCATCCCCGTCGCCAGCACCAGGGCCAGCAGGGTCAGAATATTGATGGAAAAGCCCAGCAGCCATATGGCGGCGATCGTGCCGGCCAAGGCAATGGGGATGGCGACGGCGGGGATCAGGGTCGGGCGCACGGCGGTCATGAAGGCATAGATCACCGCGATCACAACCAAAGTCGCGATGCCCAGGCTGTAGACCACTTCGCGGATCGAGCCCCGGATAAAGCGGGCATCGTCGGAGATCTTGATGACCTCGGCGCCTTTCAGGCGTTTGTTCAGGCGTTCAACGGCCCGGTCAAC
>CAYWYB010000023.1:0-11649 GCA_964462145.1 uncultured Rhodospirillaceae bacterium | reverse complement strand
TCCGTCGGAAATGGCAATGGTATTTGACTTGGCCTTGCGGATCAGGGCCATGCCGATCACCTTGCGGCCATTCAACAAGGTATGGCTGAGGGCTTCCGCCGGACCGTAAATGGCGCGGGCGACATCGCCCAGGCGGACATGCTCGTTAATGGCCAGGCGTTCCACATCGCCGGGCCGCCACAGGGAGGCATCGGCCCGGACCAGCAGCATCTGATCGTCGGATTTGAAGCTGCCCGCCGGCACATCCATGTCCGTGCTTTCCAGCACTTTTGCGACATCGCTGATGGATAGGTGATAGCTGGCCAAGCGCATGGGATCGACCACCACGCGCAGCACCCGTTTGCGGTCACCGAACAGATTGACGATGGCAACGCCTTCAATCGCCGCCAGCTCCGGCTTGACGTCATCCTCCGCCAGCTCGGTCAGCGCCTCTTGCGAGAGGTGATCGGAGGTCAGGGCCAGGCGGATGATGGGCCGGGCATTACTGTCCGCCTTGACCACGACGATATCTTCGACACCCTCGGGCAGACGCCGTTCGACCCCGGCGACGGCCTCGCGCACATCATTGGCGGCGACATCGATATCAATATTAGCGCCAAACTGCGCAAAGATGCGTGCATTGTCCTCTTCCGACGCCGAGGCGATGATCTTGACGCCGGCGACGCGCGCTACCGCGCTTTCAATGACGGAAGTTACCTCCGCATCCATGGTTTCAGGCGAGGCGCCTTCAAAAAAAGCGCGGACGCTGACCCACGGGCGGTCCACGTCCGGCAGCTCGCGCACTTCCACCCCCAACAGGGCGCCCAGGCCGGCAACGATGATCAGTAAATTCAGGACGACAATCAGCGTTGGCCGGCGTACGGCCAGGGATGGCAGGTCACCGAGCCCGATCATTACGATGTTCCGGCCTTGGCCGCACTGATCTTAAATGGCGCGGTCTTCACCTTTTGCCCCAGACGCAGGCCCTGAACGCCTTCCACCACGATCAGGTCGCCCGGCTGCAAGGGACCATCCACCAGCACTCGCCCTTTGTCGCGCCGCACCAGGCGAACATAAACCTTTTCCGCCTTGCCATCCGTGATGCGCCATAAATAGGCGCCATCCCGGCTCCACAACACGGCGACCTCGCGGACAATGGGATAGGCCCCGCCCTTGAATGCCAGCTCTACCTGGAACGAGCCGCCGGGACGGATACGGTCGTTTGGATTGGCGATCCGCGCCTGGACCCGCAGCGAACGCGTGCTCCTATCGATGCGGCTGGCCAAGGCGCTGATCCTGCCCTCTATCGCCGTTTCGGGGGACGACCATGGACGGACCGAAATCGCATCGCCGACCGCTATTCGCCCGGCATGGGCTTCGGGCACGGTAAACTCCACCAGAATGGCAGAGCGGTCATCCAGGGTCACCGCCATGGTATCCGTGGTGACCCGGTCGCCCCGGTTCAGATCGGTCATACCGACCACGCCGGCGAACGGCGCATGAATGGTGCGATCGTGCAGTTCGGCGTTGGCCTGTTCCAGGCGCAGTTGGGCCAGGTCCAGTTGCGTCTGCGCCGTATCCAAACGGGTGCGCGCGGCATAGCCCGACGGCGTCAATTTCTGCATGCGTTGCAGCTGGCGCCGGGCCTCGGCGATGGCGACCTCCATCAAACGTACTTTCAGGCGCTGATGCTTGTCATCCAAGCGGATCAGCGCCTGGCCCTTTTTCACCCGCTGCTCCGCCTTGAAGACGATCTGGCGCACCTCGCCCGCCACCGCCGGGTGCAGCTGGGCGGAGCGAATGGCCTTGCCCGTACCCACCAGGGTCAGGGAAATATGGTCGTCGGTGAGCACGGCCTTTTCCACCAGCACCAATGTGGTGCCGGAACGCTTGGCCTTTTTCGCCACCGCGCTGCCGCCGCCCCAAATGTCGAACGACCACCAGCCAGCCGCCAATATGGCGGTCAGCAGGCCAACGATCAAAATTTGCAAACGCATGGACATGGTAATGGCTTAAATCAGCTCCTTGGGAAATGGAATGTACCATAATCGGTCCAATCCGGTGGGGCTGCAATCGATCATTGTAATCTCCGGTCAGACGATGATGATAGGCGCTGGTCCAATTGGGGAGGGCTTCGCAATGGCAATCAGCAGGAAACTCAGCGCCAAACATCAGGCATTCATTCTTGAACAGCCGTTGTTTTTCGTCGCGACGGCGGCACGGGACGGCCGGGTAAATCTCTCGCCCAAGGGCATGGATACCTTGCGCCTTGCCGCCGAGGACAGGATCGTATGGCTGAACCTGAGCGGCAGCGGCAACGAAACCGCCGCGCACATCCGCGATACGCCGCGCATGACCTTGATGTTCTGCGCCTTCGAGGGCGAACCCTTGATACTGCGGGTCTATGGCTCGGCAAAGGTCATCCATCCCCGGCAGCCTGAATGGCAGGCCTTGATCCCCCAGTTTCCCGAACTGGCGGGTAGCCGGCAGATCTTTGATCTGACGGTCGAGCTGACCCAGACGTCTTGCGGCACCGGTGTACCGGTAATGCCGTTCGAAAGGAGCCGGGGCGAAACGGAACTGGTGCCATATTACGAAGAGATGGGACCTGACGGTGTCGCCAAATACTGGGGCCGCAAAAACACCAAGAACATCGACGGTCAGCCGACCGGAATATTCGACGACGGCGACGGCTGAATTTCATCTACCTCCGAAGGCCCATTGCAGTAACGGACCTCCGGAGGCGAACAGAAATCGATCTATGCCGCACGGCTGATGCTTTGTGCAATCACCATATCCAATATTGTCAGCATTTGGTCGATCTCGGTTTCACTGACATTGAGAGCCGGCATGAACCGCAAGCTGTCAGGGCGCGGCGCGTTGAGGAGTAGGCCAGCCTCAAGCGAGGCGGCGGCAATATCCACACCCAGCGGCGCCTTCAGATCAAGCGCCAGCAACAGGCCCCTGCCCCGGACCGCGCCCATGCCATGCTTTGCCGACAAAGCCTCCAATCCTTGCTTCAGATAAGCGCCGGCAGCGGTGGCATCATCCAGGAATCCGGGCTTGCTCAATTCCCGCCAGACAGCCAATCCTGCCGCCATCATCAGCGGATTGCCATTGAAAGTGCCGCCCTGATCGCCGTGGGCAAAGCAGCAGGTGGATCCCGTTGCCAACAAAGCCGCCAGCGGAACGCCGCCGCCGATACCCTTGCCCAGGGTCATGATGTCAGGTGTGATCCCGGTATGCTGACAGGCGAACATTTTGCCGGTCCGCCCCATGCCGGTCTGAATCTCGTCGGCGATCAGCAGAATTCCGTGCTCTTTGGTCAGGTCGCGCAGGCCCTGCATATAGCTATCCGCCGCATCGATGACGCCGGCCTCGCCCTGAACCGGTTCGACCATGACGGCCACGGTATTTTCGGTGATCGCCGCCGCCGTGGCCTCCAGATCGCCAAAGGATACTTTCGGGAAGCCCGACATATTCGGCGGGTACAGCTTGTCCCAACCATCCTTGCCCGAGGCCGCCATGGTCGCCAGGGTGCGGCCGTGAAAACCATGTGCCATGGTAATGATTTCGTAGGCACCATTGCGGTGCAGCCGGCCCCATTTCCGGGCCAGTTTGATGGCGCCTTCGTTTGCCTCGGCACCGCTGTTGGCGAAGAAAATCTGATCCAATCCGGCGGCGCTGGTCAAAGCCGCCGCCAGATCCAGCATCGGTTGGTTGAAATAGGCCGGACTGCAATTGATCAATTGGCCGGCCTGGGCCGTGATCGCCGCGACCAGTGGTTCGGGGCTGTGCCCCAGGCAATTGACCGCCCAACCCTGAACAAAGTCCAGATTGGCATTGCCTTTACTGTCGTAAAGCCAGCTGCCCTGGCCTTTGACGAAGACGGTTTCGGGCCGCTGAGTGATTTCCATCAACGGGGTGAATTTGGAATCTTGCATTGTTCTGTCCTTTCAGGTGCATGAGCGCCGCCCACGGCAGGACAGGAACAAACAAGCCCAACCCGCCGAAGACCCGGCGGCGGGAGATAAATTTTCGCTGTTCAGAGAATAGAAAAAGTTGACCGCCCGCCCGTTAGGTGCGGCGGCGTCGCAGACTGGATATGTTGCTCAACTTAATCATGGCCGGGGAGATAACCTTGTTTCCGGCAAAACGCAAGCGAAAGTGGGAATCTTCATTCAGGGAAAGGTTGGTTGCCTTCGGGGCCGGGAGGGGGTACTGCGGTTATTAGGAAATTGTAACAGAGTAAGGCCCATGGATACCACGGATCTTGAAATCGTAAGAACGGTGGCCGCCCTGCGCGAAAAGGTGGCCGAATGGCGCACCAAAGGCCAAACCGTCGCCCTTGTCCCGACCATGGGCGCGTTGCACGACGGACATCTGTCGCTGATGCGCCAGGGCCATGAACTCTGCGACCGGGTCTGCGCCACGATTTTCGTCAATCCGAAACAGTTCGCGCCCTCGGAAGACTTCGAAACCTATCCCCGTGGCGAGGGCGAGGATGTGGAGAAGCTGATTGCGGAAGGCGTCGATCTGCTGTTCGCACCTGACGTCAGCGTCATGTATCCGGACAATTTCGCCACCACGGTCAGTGTCACTGGTATCACCGATGGTCTATGCGGCGCTTCGCGGCCCGGCTTTTTTTGACGGTGTCGCCACCGTTGTCAGCAAGCTGTTGCTGCAGGCCCTGCCGGACGTGGCCATATTCGGCGAAAAAGACTATCAGCAGTTGTTGGTCATCCGCCAGGCTGCCCAAGACCTCAATATCCCCGTGGACGTGGTTGGCGGACCCACGGTGCGCGAGGCCGATGGTCTAGCATTGTCGTCGCGCAATGCCTATCTCAACGAGGCGGAGCGGCGACAGGCGGCAACGATAATCCAAGTTTTGCGGACGGCGGCGGACAACATTGAAGCCGGGCGCGGCACGGTGGATGCGGAACTTGCCTCCGCCAAGAAACAGTTGACCGAGGCCGGCTTCAACAAGATCGACTACCTGGAGCTATGCGACGCCGAAACCCTGGTTCAAGTCGAAACGGCACAGCGCCCCGCCCGCCTACTGGTGGCGGCCTGGCTGGGCGAAACCCGCCTGATTGACAACATCGCCGTTGGCAATCCTTGACGACTTAGCCTTCCTTGCGCCGTTTCTCGTACATCCTCGCGATTTTGACCAAATCGGCCGGTTCAATGCGGCCAATGGGCCCGGCGCTGTACGTCGAGGTCATGACCTTGTGTTCGGCGTCCAACAGGAATTCGCTGGGCTGAATAATGCCGCGCCGGTCTTCCCACCAGGAACCCAGGCTGTCGGCCTGCTCACGGCTCACGCCATAGGCCACCGGATAGGACAGATCGGCGGCCACTTCCGCCGCCTTTTCCTCGTCATCGGTGCTGGCCGCGACCACGGAAACACCCAGTTCGTTCAAGGTCTCGATTTCATTCTGATAGCCGGCTAACTGCCGGCGGCAGAAGGGTCACCAATGGCCGCGATAGAACAGGATCACCGCATAGGTGGTTTTCAGATCCGCCGGCAAGTTAATCTCGCCGCCGCCGACCAATGGCAGTGACATATTCGGAAATCCGTCACCCGCCCCTAATTTTTCAGCCATGTTGCACTCCCCTCTTGGACATTGACATGATTGGAGCAGAGCGGGGGAGAGGTTGCAACCAACCTCACCAAGACGTGATGAAATTATCCGTCCAGTTTTGGATGCTTATGGTGCCAATCCGTGGCCTGCTCGTAGGCCCAGCCGATGCGCAGGGCCATGGCCTCGTCATAGCCGGCACAGGCGATTTGCAGGGATGTGGGCAGGCCATCCGGCGACATCCCGTTGGGCAGAGACAGGGCGCAGAGATCCAGGCAGTTGCCAGCCCGGGTAAAACGGGCTGGCGTCCCGCCCTCGTCCGCCTCCACCACGGGAATGGCAGGCGTCTCGGTGCTGGGCAACAGCAAGGCGTCGAAGTCCAGCATGATTTCTTCGAATTCCGCCTTCACGGCTTCCTTCTCGGCCAGGGCGTCGAGGTATTCATGGGCCTTGATGTCCCGGCCCAGTTGGATGCGCGGGCGCACGTTGGGATCGACGGGCAATTCGTCATCATCCGCTAGATTACCAACAAAACGATAACCTTCGGCGCCGATGATACGACCGGCGATGGCGGCGAAGTCGGTGAAGGGCCGGGGCATCTCGATCTCCGTGATCGTGGCACCCAGGGTCCGCAGCGTCTCCTGCGACGCATCAAAGGCAGCCAAGGTCGGAGCATCGACACCGTTCCGTTCGACACCTGAGATCGCGGCCAGACGCAGACCTTTCACACCGCGGCGCAGATTGCTGAACGGGTTTGGCGCATTATGGGCCAGGGTTGGCGGCCACAGAGGATCGGGGCCCTGAATGACATCATAGATCATCGCCGTATCCTCGACCGAGCGTGTCATGGGCCCCGGTGTATCCAATGTCGTGCTAAGCGGCAGAATACCGTGCAGGCTGACCCGTTCAACCGTGGTCTTCAAACCGGCCAAGCCGCAGTACGAGGCCGGCAGACGCACCGAACCGCCCGTGTCCGTGCCGATGGCGGCGGGCACCATGCCGGCGGCCACCGCGACACCGGAGCCTGAGGAGGAACCGCCCGGTGTGCGGTGCGTGTGTAAATCCCAAGGGTTCCACGGCGTGCCCATGTGGGTATTGGTGCCCCAGCCGCCCATGGCGAATTCCACCGAATGGGTTTTGCCGATAACGATCATGCCAGCGCCGATCAAGCGTTGCGCCACCGTCGCCGTGGTCGGCGAGATACGCTGGCGCCAGACCTGGCTGCCCCCCGTGGTGATCCGCCCTTCCATATCGATAATGTCCTTCAGGGCGATGGGAATACCATGCAGCGGCCCCAGCGAATGACCGGACTGGATCGCATCGTCGGCGGCCTTTGCCGCCTGGCGCGCCTCGTCCGCATAGACCGTGACGAAGGCATGCAATTTGCCGTCATGCGCGGCGATCCGTTGCAGGCAGCATTCAACAATGTCGGCGGAAGTCAGGCTGCCGTCGGCAATGGCGGCGGACAGCGCATGCACGGTCATATAGGTGGGATCGGGGCTGACTTGGTTCACGGCGTTTCTCCAATATTCAACATGGGCACATCCCAGTCTTCACCCTTCCGTCCGTTCAGTCTACACTGCACTTCTAGGGAGGCACGTGCCATGAGTTTTAGTTTTACCGATGAGCAGACCGAATTCCGTTCGATCCTGAGGCGTTTTCTGGCGGAAAAATCACCGACCACGGAAGTGCGCCGCCTGATGGAGACCGAGGACGGCTACGATCCGGACATCTGGCGGCAGTTGAGCCAGGATCTGGGCGTCACCGCCATTCATATCCCGGAGGAATACGGCGGCCAGGGCTTTGGCTATGTGGAACTGGCCATCGTGCTGGAGGAAATGGGCCGCAGTCTGCTTTGTGCGCCCTATTTCTCCACCGTCGTGCTGGCGGCCACATCCATTCTGAATGCCGGTGATGAAGAGCAAAAACGCGCCCTGCTGCCGCCCATCGCCGCCGGCGAGACCCGCGCGACCCTGGCTTTCACCGAGGAAAATGGCCGCTGGGACACGGCTGGCGTTGAGATGACGGCCACGGCGGTCGATGGCGGCTATCAATTGGATGGCGTCAAAAGCTTCGTGCTGGATGGCCATACGGCGGAACTGATCGTGGTCCTGGCGCGGGCACCGGGCACTTCGGGCGACGACGGTCTGTCATTCTTCACCGTGCAAGGCGGCGCGGACGGTCTCTCGAGCCGGCGCCTGCAAGGCGTCGATGATACCCGCAAGCTGGCCCGCCTTGAATTCAAGGGCGTTTCGGCGCAGTTGCTGGGCAGCGAAGGCGGCGCGGCGGCTCCCCTGGCCAAGACCCTGGATCAGGCAGCAACCTGCCTGGCCAATGAAATGGTCGGCGGGGCCGAGGCCTTGCGGGAACAGGCATTGGACTATGCCCAGCTGCGCATGCAGTTTGGCCGCACCATCGCTTCGTTCCAGACCATGAAGCATAAATCGGCCGATATGCTGATCGATGTGGAGCTGGCGAAATCCGCCGCCTATTACGCCGCCGCCGCCGCCGATGGCGATCATGACGGCGGCGAGGAACTGGGCGCCATGGCATCCCTGGCCAAGGCCGGCGCGGCGGAGGCCTATATGCAGACCGCCATCCACACCATCCAGATCCATGGCGGCATCGGCTTTACCTGGGATAACGATACCCATTTATGGTTCAAGCGCGCGAAAAGTTCCGAGGTGTTTCTGGGCGACCCCAGCTATCACCGGGAACTGATGTTGCAGCGCTGGCAAGGTTGAGGACAGGATTATGAGCGACATAAACGAAGCTGAAGTTCTTGCGGAAGTCCGCGCCTGGCTGCAGGAAAATTGGGATCCCGACCAGGGCCTGGTGGAATGGCGTAACAAGCTGGCCGATTCCGGCTGGGGCATGCCGGCCTGGCCCAAGGAATGGTATGGCCGGGGCCTGCCCGACGGCATGGTCTCGGCAATAGAGGAGGAATTCCAGAAAATCGGTGCCATCGGCGTGGCCCGTGCCGGCATCCGCATGCTGGCCGCCGCCACTTTGTTGGAACACGGCAGCCAGATGCATAAGGAGAAATTCCTCCGCCGCATCCTGACCGGCGAGGACACCTGGTGCCAGCTGTTCTCGGAACCGGGCAGCGGCTCGGACCTGGCGGGTGCGGTAACACGGGCCGATCTGAAGGACGGCAAGTGGATCATCAATGGGCAAAAAGTCTGGACCACATCGGCCCATCACGCCCAATGGGGCCTGCTGCTGGCGCGTACCGATTGGGATGTGCCCAAGCACAAGGGCCTGAGCTATTTCGTCCTGGACATGACCCAGGATGCAGTTGACGTACAGCCCCTGAAACAGATGAACGGCCATGCCTCGTTCAATCAGGTGTTTTTCACCGATGCCGTGATCGAGCCGGAATTCCAGGTCGAGGGCCTGGGCGATGGCTGGAAGATCGCCACCACGACCCTGATGCACGAACGCCGGGGCGCCGACGGCCTGCGCCGCTGGGCCATGGGCACGGACCGCCCCGAACGCGCCTACGTGGAGGAGCGGGAGGAAATCGCTCACGCCATGGCGCCTTACAAATGGTATCCCCAGCGCATGGGCCGCGTCGATCTAGTGATCCAGCGGGCCAAGGAAACCGGCAAATACGATGACCCCGTGGTGCGCCAGGAAATCGCCAAATTGCTGACCATGGCGAAATCCGCCGAGTGGACCGCGCGGCGCGCCCGCGCCGCGGCTGTCTTGGGCCGCAACCAGGGCCCCGAAGGCTCCATCGGCAAACTGGCGGCCAGCCATGTCGCGCGCCTGGGCAACCATGTACACACCATGATAACAGGCGCCGATGCCATGCTGACCGGCAGCGACAGCCCAATGGATGGTGTTATTGCCGAGATTCTGGTCTCGACCCCGGCCATATCGATTGCTGGCGGCACGGACGAGATCCAGCGCAACATTATCTCCGAACGGGTTTTGGGCATGCCCAAGGAGCCCCGCAACGATACCGACCGCCCGTTCCGGGATGTACCCAGAAACATGGTCCGCTAGGCGACAAGCCAAGGAGAACGCGCATGAGCGATTTGCAACGCAGCGACGACGAACAGGCTTTGGTGGATCTGGCGGCAAAGGTTTTGCCGGCGGGCGGCTTTGGCAATCTGGCATCCGACATTGTCATCAAGGAAGGCCGCGGCGGCCGGGTCTGGGATGTCTCGGGCAACGAGTACGTGGATTTCCTGCTCGGCTCCGGCCCCATGCTGGTGGGCCATGGCAACGAGGAAGTCTTGGCGGCGGTACAGGAGCAGGTACAGCGCGGCACGACATTTTTTGCCAATAACGAGGCCGGCATCCGTCTGGCCGCCGAAATCGTCGATGCGGTAGCCTGCGCCGACAAGGTGCGTTTTGTCTCCACCGGATCGGAAGCGACGTTCTACGCCATGCGCCTGGCCCGCGCGCACCGTGGCCGCGACAAGATCTTGAAGTTCGAAGGCGGTTATCACGGCATGAGCGACTATGCCCTGATGAGCATGGCACCGAAACGGCCGGGCAATTTCCCACAGGCGGCACCGGATTCCGCCGGCATTCCGCAACGCATTCGCGATGAAGTCCTGATCGCGCCCTTCAATGATGCCGATACGGCGGCCAGCCTGATCAAGGAGCATCACGATGAACTGGGCGGTATTATTGTCGAGCCGTTTCAGCGCCTGCTGCCCCCCGAGCCGGGCTTTCTGCAGACCTTGCGTGATCTGGCCACGGAATACGGCATTCCCTTGATCTTTGACGAAGTGGTGACCGGCTTCCGCTTCGCCTATGGCGGAGCCCAGGCCTATTACGGCGTGACGCCGGATCTTTGCGCCATGGGCAAGGTGATCGGCGGCGGCTTCCCCCTCGCCGCGATCGCAGGCGGGGCCGACATCATGGCGCATTTCGACAAGAACGCCGTGGCGGATGAAAGCTTCATGCCGCAGATCGGCACCCTTAGTGGCAATCCCGTGGCCGCCGTGGCGGGTCTGGCGACGTTGGAGATATTGCGCCGGCCCGGTGCCTACGAGAAAATTTTCGCCACCGGCACGCAGTTGATGCAGGGCCTGGACGATCTGCTGCAAGGCGCGGGCATTCCCGCCGTGGTGCTGGGCGAGCCGCCCTTGTTCGATGTCTTCTTCACCGATGGCGATGTAAAGGATTATCGTGGCATGCAGGGCAATGATGCCGACCGGGCGCAACGCTTCAACGGCGTTCTGCGTCAGCATGGCATCCTGAAAGGGGACAGCAAATTCTATGTTTCCCTGGCCCATGACGAAGCCGACGTGAGGCAAACCCTGGATGCCTTCGCGGCGGCCGTGAAATCACTCTGAAAAATCTGCGAACTCTAAAGGAAGACCATACCCGTGAATGATGCCAGCGAGACTATTGCGCTATTGAATAACCGTGTCAGCGTGCGAAGCTACAAGGACGATCCGGTACCCGAGGAACTGATCGACCAGGTTCTGCAAGCCTCGTTCCGGGCGCCCACGTCTTCGAATATTCAGACCTACAGCGTTGTCATCGTGCAGGACCCGGTTATTCGAAAACAATTGGCGACGGTCGCGGGCGGGCAAAAGCATGTTGAGGATGCACCGGTCTTCCTGGCCTTTTGCGCTGATCTGACCCGCATCGAATACGCCTTGGCCAAGAACGGCCATACCCTTGTGGACAATAATCTGGAGGTCGGCCTGGTCGCCTCGGTCGACGCCGCTCTGGTGGGCATGGCGGCCTATCTGGCCGCCGAGTCCGTCGGCCTGAAAGGCGTCATGATCGGCGCCCTGCGCAACGATGCCGTGGCCACCGCTCGTATCCTCGGCCTGCCGTCACAGGTCTATTGCGTGTTCGGCATGTGCCTGGGCTTTCCCGACCAGGTCCCGCCGCAAAAGCCGCGCATGGATTATTCCACCATGGTCCATTATGAACGTTTCGGCGCCTTGCGGGACAACCGGGATACAGGCAGCAGCCTGGACGACTATGATGCCGCCCTGGAAGCCCATTACAAAAGTATCGGCATGCCCACGACGCCGGATTCCTGGACCCATGACATGGACAAGAAATTCTCGCCGCAGCTACGCGAAGGCCTGCGCGAGCAACTCAGGCAACT
>CAYWYB010000022.1:0-28441 GCA_964462145.1 uncultured Rhodospirillaceae bacterium | reverse complement strand
ATATCCTCACCTGTTCTCAAATTAAGACGTGCCGATGCTGAGCAGATTTTCAACGGGTTTGTAGAGCTCTTCCAGATACGCAATATCGTCCGCTTCCAAGCTGATCTCGGTCGCGGCCACCAGTTGATCAAGCTGGCTAACCTTGGAAACACCTACCACGGGCGCCGTAACCTCCGGCTTGCTCAAAAGCCAGGCGACGGCGATTTGCGCCGGCGTATGGCCAAGCTTTTCCGCCACCTCCGCCACCCGGGCGGCGATCTCGAAATCCATTTCGCCACGATAGAGCCCTTCCGTGCGCTTGCGGTCCGCGCCTTGGGAACGCGCCGTGCTGCCGCCATCCAGGCTGCCCTTGTAGCTGCCCGTCAGAATGCCGCGCGCCAGGGGCGACCAGGGCGTCAACGCCACGCCCGTACCGGCGCAATACGGGTTCATCTCGCGCTCTTCCTCGCGGTAGATCAGATTGTAATGGTTTTGCATGGAGATGAACTTTGTCCAACCATTGTGTTCAGCCGTCATCTGCAATTCCGCGAATTGCCAAGCGAACATGGAAGAACCACCCAGATAAAGCGCCTTGCCCGCCTTCACCACGTCGTGCAGCGCCTCCATGGTTTCCTCGATCGGCGGGCAGGTCAGGCCCAGGTTAAGGCGGCCATGGGGATGGCGGTGAATGATCAACTGATCCACATAGTCCAGGCCAAGGCGTTGCAGACAGGCATCCACGCCCTCCATCACATGTTTTCGCGACAGGCCGCCCTGATTGATATTCGAGCCCATGGGCCCGGAAATCTTGGTCGAAAGGACATATTCGTCACGCGGCACCAGCTCGCGCAGCAGCTCGCCAACAACCCGCTCGCAGGCGCCAAGGCCATAGATATCGGCACAGTCGAAATAGAACAGCCCATGGTCCAATGCGGCCTTGAAGATCGGCCGGGCTTCATCGATGGGCAACGTCCAATCGCCCTGATGTCCGCGTCCGGGCTCGCCGAAATTCATCGTACCCAGACACAGACTTGAAACACCAAGGCCGCTTTTGCCCAACTGCACCGATTCCAACATGGCTATTCTCCCTAATCAAACAGAGAGCAAGGTTATGGCGCATGCGCGGTGGGCGCAACGTACAATCGCAGACACCATCGCGTCGTGGTCGAACCTGGATTTGCCAGCCGTGGTTGGCTATTGCTAGTGTGATCAACACGCGACACAGGCTTAAAACTCAAGGAATAGCAGTATGGATATGGTCCGCCTCGACCCACCCGCGGAACTGACGATGCCGATCGGCGAAGCAATGTTCAGCCAGCGCGCCATGCGCCGGCTGGATCCGGACCGCCCGGTCACGGATGCGCAGCTGGAGATTATTCTGAACGCCGCATCCAAGGCGCCCAACGGCGGCAACCTGCAGCCGGCGCGCTATCTGGTCATTCGCGAGCGCGAGGCCATCAAGGAATTCGGCAAACTGTATTTCGAGGCATGGTGGGCCAAACGCCGGGATGCCTACGGTTGGACTTCCAAGGCTGATATTCCGGAAGGCTCGGTATACCGCCTGCCGGCCCTGCTGGCGGACGAAATGGTCAATGCACCGGTTGTCATCCTGGCCTATTCCGAACCGTCCGGCGTCGCCGCGTCGTCCACCTTCCCCGGCGTGCAGAATCTGCTGCTATCGGCCCGCGCCCTGGGCTTGGGCAGCGTGCTGACGACCTTGCATCCCCAGGTCATGGACCGGGTCAATGCGATGTTCGGCGTGCCGGAGGAAATGGTCTTTCACTGCTGTATTCCGATTGGTTACCCGCGCGGCAACTTCGGGCCAACCTCCCGCCTGCCGACCAGTGCTACAACCTCGTGGGGACGTTGGGGCGAAGCGCCGCCCTGGAAGTAGGTCGAAATCTCGCTAGTGATTCCACCACGGCAGGTCGGAAAACGACCGCATGTCGATCTCATGGCTCCAGGTTGAGCGGTGTTGCTGGGCAATGTGATAATAGGTATCCGCTATTTTCTCCGGCAGCATGAGGCCATCGTTGGCCATGCCCCGGCTCTCCCGAAGTTCCTGAAACTTTTCGGGGCCAAGCATCTTGCCCAAGGTATCGGGCGCATCCACCGCGCCATCTATCAGGATATGGGCAATGTGAATGCCCTTGGGACCAAATTCGGCGTTAAGGCTTTGACACAGCAGGCGCCGCCCGCCCATGGCAGCAGCATGGGAATGCTGGCCCTTGTTGCCGCGCACCGCCGCCGTGGCAGATGTCACCAGGATCGTCCCCGTGCCCCGTTCTTCCATCAAGGGACAGACGGCGGAGGCGACCCGGAACAGGGCGAATGTCGCCATGCGCCAGCCGATTTCGAATGCCTTGTAAGTAGTGTCCGCCAGCGCCCTGTTGCCGATCTGGGCGCCCAGATTGAAAACCACCACCTCGATCGGGCCGATATCGGCCTCGACCCCGGCCACCAGATCTTCAATGCCATCGGCTTCGACCGCGTTCAGCAACTGGCCGGACGCGGAGCCACCCTCGCTCTCGATATCCTGAACCAGTGTGTTCAAACCGTCCTGGTCAGTACGGCGGCAGAGCACCGCATGATAGCCTTCCCGGGCAAAGCGCTTTCCCACGGTGCCGCCGATGCCGGCACCGGCGCCAATAACTAAACAGACAGGTTTCATGGCTTGATCATTCCTCATGGTTCAAATTGCCGGACTATTCTGCAGCAAAATTGACCACGCGCGAAGCCCGTTAAATGTCTTCGTTAGTCAGCAGTCTGTTTTCAGCCCCTTGGAAATGGCACGAGTTGCCGGCGGCCCTCGTCCCACAGGCGCAGACGGGCACAGGCGATGCTTTGCATCAGGGTCATGCGTCTGACCGCGGCCAGTTCGGGGTGATCGCGCAATACTTCGCGCAGACGATAGAATGGAATGCGGCTGTTCAGGTGGTGCACATGATGCACACCGATGCTGGCGGTGAGCCAACCCAGCAGGCCGGGCAAATCATAATGCGTACTGCCATGCAGTGCCGCTTCGGGCATGTCCCAGGCCTGCTCCTCCGCCCAATAGGTATCCTCGAATTGATGCTGAACGTAGAACAGCCATACGCCAATGGAGGAGGCAAGCAGCAGAATTGGCAATTGCACCAGCAGGAAAGGCACGGCGCCAAGGCTATAAATCAGAATGGCGACGACCAACCCAATCATGATGTTGGTGCCCATGGCGCTGCTCCAGGTACGCCAATCGGCCCGATCCAGGATCAAGGGCAGACGATTGCGCAGCAGAAAATGATAAGCCGGTCCGATCCCGAACATAATGACGGGATGGCGGTAAAAACGGTAGGCAAGGCGGCGAAGGCTGGAGAGGTTCTGGTATTCGCGGACGGTCAAGGTGTCGATGTCACCAACCCCGCGTTTGTCCAAATTTCCCGTTGTCGCATGATGGATGGCATGACTGTGCCGCCAGACTTCATATGGCGTCAGCGTCAATACCCCCAATACCCTGCCAACCCAATCGTTGAGGACCCGGCGGCGAAAGAAGGCGCCATGGCCGCTGTCGTGTTGAATCAGAAACAGACGGACCAGAAATACCGCCGCCGGCACACTGATGGCCAAGGTCAACCAGAAGCTAACGGCAAGCGCCCACCACGCCGCCAACCACAATGCGGCGAATGCTGCCAGGGTGATACACAGCTCAACCACGCTACGCAGATGGTTGGGTTCGCGGTATTGCCCCAACACCTGCAACCAACTGCGTGCGGAGGCCACCGTCGCCCCGGATAAATTTGACATAACGTCGACACCCCCACCGTAAAACCGTTTGCCCAGGCCGTCGTGGCCCCGTGACATGACTGTCGTTCAGACGATAGGGGAAAATCAGGGTGGGAACGCCGTGCGCTCCGTCAAAATCCGCCAACCAGCGTCAATGTACAGGCCGCCTTGGTATGGCGCGCCGCCAGGGAAAGCAAGCCTTTTCGCAAAACCACGGCAATAGCTCGGAACTGCTCTAACCCTCCATCATGCCGGCCACGGTATAGCCGCCATCGGCGAAATAGGTATGGCCGGTGACAAAGCTGCTTTCCTCGGCCGCCAAAAAGGCGGCGACGGCGGCGACTTCCTCCGGCTGGCCAAAGCGCGCCATGGGCATGCGCGCCATTACGCTGGGCGGCGGGATTTCGCCTTGCGCCGCGCTGGTCTTGGTCGGCCCCGGCCCGACCGCATTGACCCGGATGTCATGCTCCGCCAATTCGATGGCCATGCTCTGGGTCAAATTCATCAGGCCTGCCTTGGAAGCGCCATATGCGGCCCGCCCCCGGCCCCCGAAAAGGCCCGAGTTGGAGGCAACAAAGACAATACGGCCGCCGCCGCCGTCCTGGGCGACCATCTGGCGGGCCGCCTCCTGCCCGCACATGAAGGCGCCGGAGAGGTTCAGGCCCAGCACCTTGTTCCAGAAATCGTCCGTCATCTCCAAAAACGGCATACGGTCCATGATGCCGGCGTTACTGACCGCGACATCCAGCCGTCCCCGCAACGACACCGCCTGCGCCACCATGGCCGCGATCGAGGCCCGCTTGGTTACATCAACGGGCCAGGCCACGGCGGCTCCGCCCGCGTCACGAATTGCCGCCACGGTTTCACCCGCCGCGCCCTCGTCGATATCGCCCGCCAGAACGTGCGCGCCCTCGGCCGCCAGCCGCGTGGCGATGGCCCGGCCAATACCGCGGCCCGCACCGGTAACCAGGGCCGATTGCCCATCAAGCCGTTTCGACATGCATGTTTCTCCTGTTTTGCCTGCGTGGCGCCATTCCCTAGCCCGGTCCGACGGATGGGAAAACGAACACTGAAGGAGCGGGCTCGGGCTTATCCGTCAAGCGCCGTTCTTATTTTGCCCGCAAGCGCATTTCTTGTGAAAGGTTTTTGCAAAAGCGATACGCCATCATCCAGCCTGCCATGATGCACAACCGCATTCTCCGTATAGCCGGACATATACAATATTCTGATATCGGCGACAATTTCGGCGGCCTGTTCGGCAATTTTCGGGCCGCTCACGCCACCGGGCAGAACCACATCCGTAAGCAACAGGCTGATATTAGGTTCACTGCCCAGCAGCGCCAACGCCGAGGCGCCATCCTCGGCCTGCAGCACATCGTAACCCAGAGAACCAAGCATTTCGACGGCAAGGACGCGGACATCCTCGTCATCCTCAACCACCAGCACCCTCTCGCCCTGGCCGCCTTGCGGATCCAAGGAGACTGTCGCCGCAGCCTCTGCAGTCGCGCGGCTCGCCCTTGGCAGGTACAGTTTCACAGTCGTACCCACGCCGACCTCGCTGTAGATTGTCACGTGCCCGCCTGATTGCTTGGCGAAACCAAAGACCATTGAAAGACCCAGGCCCGACCCGCGGCCGACATCCTTTGTTGTATAAAAGGGCTCGAACACATGCGCGAGAGTTTCGTCGGTCATGCCGGTGCCGGTATCGCTGACCGCAAGCATGACATATTCGCCAGGAATCAGATCGTCTTCAGTTGCGGTATATTCCTCACCCAAGTCAATGTTGGATGTCTCTATTGTCAATATACCGCCCTGGGGCATGGCATCACGGGCATTGATCGCCAGATTCAACAAAGCGTTTTCAAGCTGCCCCGGATCAGCCTCACAGGCCCAAAGCTCCGGTGCCTCAAGCATTTTAAGCTCGATTGTTTCGCCCAAGGTACGGCGCAAAATGACGATGATGTCAGGCAACACGGCGGAAAGGTCGATCAATTTCGGCTCGAGCACTTGCCGGCGTGAAAACGCCAGCAAGCGATGAGTTAATTCCGCCCCCCGCCCCGCGGACCGAAGGATCGTTTCGATCATTGCTTCATTAAACGCCTCACCCCTCCGGCGGCGATCCTGGATAATTTCCGCGTTGCCCATGATCACGGCAAGCAAATTATTGAAATCATGCGCCACGCCGCCGGTGAGTTGCCCAACCGCCTCCATCTTCTGGGACTGACGCGCCTGTTCCTCGTGATCTTTCTGATCGGTGATATCGCTGCTGGTACCGCGGTACCCCATGAATTCGCCATCTTCGGAAAACAGGGGTATGGCGCTGTTGCGCGTCCATCGCATGGATATATCGGACTGCCGTTCCACACCGCGAAAAGCCTTGTGAGCCTTTAGAAGCTGATCTTGCTCATCCAGGTTGTCGGGATCGTAGCGGGAGCCAAGCAGATCCGCGCGTGTCTTGCCCACGAAGTCTTCAGGCGTGGCACCAAGAGAGGCAATGCTGGGCGACATGTAGGTAAAGCGCAGATCCGCATCCATCTCCCAAAACCAATCGGCGGAAACCTCGGCCATATCCTTGAAACGCTGTTCGCTCTCACGCAATGCCGCCTCGGTCTCCGAACGCATTTTCAGATGACGTTCGCTGGCGGCGAAGTATTCGTTGCCGACTTCCGCCAGCAAGCTCAATTCGTCATCCATGTGGCCTTGTCCCGTCGACAGGCGTTGCCCACCAGGATCGCGTGGGTCGACCGCGCGGAAACTTGCAATTAGACTGAGTAATGGCTTGGTCAGCAGCCAATGAAAAATCGCGAACAAAACCAAGGCAAAGAGCAGATTGCGCAGAATACCTGCGCCGATAATGAACCAAGATCTTTCGAAAAAGCCGGCAAGCGCCAAGCTGGGGTCCACGACCATGATCAGTTGGCCATATACGGCATCGCCCCGCGCCGTATCCACCAAGGTGACAGAGTATTCCGCCAGCCCCCCGGATATATAATCGGTCAAGGAATGCGCGGTCGAACGACCGTGAGGCGCGTTTCGCGCCGCCAGGACTTCTCCCAGATCAGAAACCAGGCGGGCTTCGACCACGAAATCATAGGTCATCAAACCATCGACCAGCTGCGCCGCCTGGGTATCATCAAGCAGGCGCGCGGCGGCAACGGCCGGCGGCCCGGCCATTCCGAGAATATTGCCGACGGTCAGTTTTAGATTGGCTTCCTCATTGGCGAAATCGCGAAAAATCTGCACGGCGCTCATGGCCAAGCCAAGCAGCACCGCCGCCACCACGCCATAGCGGGCCAGTTTGGCCGAAATCCGTCTACGCTTCACTTAGCATACTCCAAAATCAAAAGCGCCGCCGGTCCTATTCCTTGGCGGGCAGCGAGGTCCTGCCGGCGATCAGATCAGATATGACCATATCTATGATCGCATCGATACGGCCGCTCGCCTTCATATCCGCCAGAACCTTTGCCACGCGCGGGATCAACCGGCGATGTTTTTCATGCAAGTAGTGATACGTATCGATTGTAAGGACCGGCGACCCAATGGCGCGAATATTTTTCTCGGGATAATGTTTGCCGATGGTGTAGCGCCCATTCAAGCTGGTCGTAATGGCGATATCGATGCGGTCATGAACCAATAGCTTAAACAAATGCGCCGGATCCTTGGCCAGAATACGGTCCATTCCCTGAGTTGGCTTGTCCGAGAATGGCACACCTCTGACAACGCCTATCCTGTGGGGCCGAAGGTCTTCCCAGCCTTTGATGCTCGGCGACTTGCCAATCACGAAAGCTCTTCCCTGCAATGGCAGTACCGGCCCGCCGACCTGCCGCAGCGTCGGAAACAGCGTCGCCACTTTGCCAATCCGATTGACCTCGCCGTCGGTCGCACCAGCGCTGGAGGCGGCCAGGGCACGTTTCGCCGGAACCATATAAAGTTTGAGCGACATGCCAAGCTTGGCATAGGCTTCCTTGAGGATCGGCGCGCCCACTGCCTGATGGATCGAGCCCGGAAAGGTCGAAAGCGTCAGCTCCTGCTCCGCCGCAACGATTTGCCGCGCCGGCATCAACAATAATACCAGGCAAAAAATAGCCCCATGGAACCAGATGTATCGGGTATAGGCGTTCGAATAGTTCAGCATCACGATGGTCTCCCGTTATTCCGCCCGCAGCGCCTCACCGCATTCCTTTCATCCAACCGGACGTAGATTTACCTCTGCACCACAAGAACTTTAACGCAGGAGGAATAATCGTAACACGATGGAACAATGAACCAAAGCAGCGCAAGACATTCCGTTCTCATATCAGCTAAAGGATTAACGGCTTATTCTGTATGAACGGTGTGTATAACTTGCCGCTAAAGCCAATCCTTGCCCTGGCGGGCGTAATCTTCGTCCTTGATCAGCGTCCGCATCAGTTCGCCCGAGGCAGTGCCGGTAATATCCTTCGGCTCGACGCCATCGCGCAGGGCTTGCATGGTGTCGTGAATGGCCTGCACCGAGGCGGTAAAGGTATGATGACCGCGCAACAGAAAACGGACGCCCTGGCCGGCCAGCCAGGCCGGATCGCGCATGTCCTTGGCACCGCCGCCCAACAGCAGCGGCACCGTGATCTCGGCGGCGACCGCCTCCAATGCCTCGCGGGACGGCACCCCGACCAGGAAAATCGCATCCACGCCGGCGCCGACATAGGCGTTGGCCCGGGCGACGGCATCTTCGATCGAGGTCATGGCGGCGGCACTGGTGCGCCCGGCAATAACCATGTCGGGATCGGATCGGCCCTCGATGGCGGCGCGCATCTTGCCGACGCCTTCCTCGATCGACAGCAATGACGCCTTGCCGCCCTGGCCGAATGGTTGCGGCAGGTTCGTGTCCTCGATCGACAGGCCGGCCAAGCCCGCAAATTCCAGCTCTTCCACCGTGCGTTTCACGTTGAGGGCATTGCCATAACCGTGATCGGCATCGGCGAACAGCGGCAGTTCCGAGGCCCGGCCCATACGGTGGGCCTGTTGCGCGTATTCCGTCTGGGTCAGCAGGATCAGATCAGGTGCCGCCAAGACGGCCAGGGCGGCCAGGGAGCCGGCGTACATGCCCATTTCATAGCCAATATTTTCCGCAATGCGGGCCGAGATCGGGTCGTAGACCGAGGCCGGATAGACGCAGTGCTGGGTGGCCAGAATTTCGCGGAATTTTTGCCGCCGGTTGCTCCAACGTGACATCAAGTATCTCTCCTGCTCTGTTAATAGGCGGAAATGCCGCCTTCGGCGGGGATCACAGCGCCGTTGATCATGCGCGATTCATCCGAGGCCAGGAACAGCGCGATATTGGCGATATCCTCCGGCTCGCCGACGCCGAAGGGGTAACTTTCAAAGGTGCTGACCGTGCCGCCGCGCTCCTTCGAGGGCTTGCGCGCCACATAACGGGATTTGATGCGGTCGGTCTTGATCAGACCGGGGCAAATGACATTGGCCCGGACACCGTCGTCCGCGTAGGAGCCGGCCAGACTGCGGGTAAACGAGATCAAGCCGCCCTTGGCCGCCGAATAAACATGCGCCGGGTGGTTGCCGCGCAAGGCCACCACGGAGGAGACATTGACCACCGCCCCGCCGCCGCTGGCGATGATGTGAGGGATGCCATGGCGGCTGCACAGGAACGGTCCTTTCAGATCCAGCGGTATGGTCCGCTCCCAGACCCCAAGGTCCACGTCCGTGACCTTGCTGTCCTCCAGGACAGAACCACCGGCGCAGTTGAACAGGATATGTAGGCCGCCGAACTGTTCCACCGCCTGCTTCATCACGGCCTCGGCGCTGGCCTCGTCAGTTACGTCCGTTTGCACGAAGACCGCATTATTGCCCGCTTCCAACGCCGCCGCAGCGCCCAGTTCCTGGTCGATTTCGGCGACCACCACCTGGGCGCCCTCGCGGGTGAAAATCTTTGCCGCCGCCCGCGCGATACCCGATCCCGCGCCGGTGATTACCGCGACCTTGCCATCCAATCTGCCCATTTTCATTTCCTCTCCATTTTATTTTCTGGCGCTAGCCTAGCACGCTACAGGGCCTTGCCGACAATATGCCCGCCATGGATCGCCGCCATCAGGTTGCGCGGCGACAGACAATCGCCAATGCAATGTACCGGGATCTCACCGAAACCATCGGCCAGGGCATCATTGGCCAGACGCGGCGTCGCATAGACAACCTCATCAATGCCCGTCAAGGTTTCGTCTTCCCCGGTGAAGACGTTACGGCAGGTTACTTGACCGTCGCGATAGTCGATCAGATCGTGGGCGGGCACGATGTCCACCCCGGCCCGGTGCAGGCGCCTGTGCACGCCAATGGCGCTGCAATAATTTACGTTCTGGCCAATACCGGGCCGTGGCGTGATCAGGATGAGTTTATCAAATTGCCGCGCCAGCAAATCCGCCAGGCCATAGGTGGTAGGGCCATGGTCCTGATCGAACAACAATGCCGTACCGCCCCGCCGCGCCCCGCTACCTGCATTCTCCACAATATAGGCTTGGCCATCGGTAACCGGACCGGCCTTGGGCGACAAACTCATCGGGCGGCGCAGACCGGCCCCGGTGGCAAGCACGACCGCATCCGGTTCCAGCTCCCGAACATCGGCAATTTCGGCGTTCTTCCCCAAGGCAAAACGAACGCCATGGAGATAGGCCATGCGTTTTTGATAGGCGATGATTTTGCCAACCTCCGAGCGGCCCGGCAGTTGGCTATCCAGGCGCAACTTGCCGCCGACGTCGTCCGATGCGCCGAACAGTGTGACCCGATGGCCCCGTGCCGCCGCAACCCAGGCAGCCTCCAGTCCGGCAGGTCCGGCCCCCACGACCGCGATTGTCTTGGCGTCCGGAGACGGTATCAATTCGGCATCGGCTTCGCCCGCCAGGCCCAGATATGGGTTGTGATGTTCGGCCAAGGGCTTGCCCGCATGAATTTCGCCCCAGGCCCAATTGTCAAAAACCGTGGGACGGATATCCGCCGCCCGCCCGGCTTCGGCCTTGCGGGCCCAGGCGGCATCGGCGATGTGGGCCCGCGTCATGCCGACCAGATCGCCATAGCCTTCCGCAACGGCCTTTTCGGCCAGTTCCGGCTCGCTAATCCGGCCCAAGGCCATGACCGGGATGCCGCCCGCCGCCTGGCGCATGCGCTTTGGAATGTCCATGAAGTGGCCGGGCCGAAAGTGCAGGTCGGGCACATGATTTTCCAGGGACAGGCTGAAATTCCCCTGGCCATAGGCGAAATAGTCGAAATCGCCGGTGGCGGCCAGGCGTGCGGTCAGGCGCGCCGCTTCCTCCACATCAATGCCGCCTTCGACGCCTTCATCGCCCGGCATCTTCAAACCAATGATGAAATCGGTGCCACAGCTTTGCCGGATGCCGGCGGCGATGTCGCGGGCAAAGCGGGTGCGTCCCTCGCCCCCGCCACCATAGTCGTCATCCCGGGTGTTTGACCACGGCGAGAGAAACTGCCCAATTAGATAACCGTGTGCGCCGTGTAGTTCCACCCCAGCGAAACCGCACCGGTGCAGCCGGACCGCCACCGCGACATAGGCGGCGGCGACGCGGGCAACGTCTTCGCCCGACATCACATGGGGCACGGTCCAACTCAGGGCATCGGGCTGCTCGGAGACACCCATGGGTGATTTGGTCGGATGCCACAGCTGCTGCCGGCCCGGATGCCACAGCTGCCCCACCAGCAGCGCGCCGGCGTCATGCACCGCCCCGGATACGGTTTCGAAGCCTTCATCGTTGCGATCGTCAAAGCCTGTGACCACGGCGCCATGGGCGATGGCGTCGGGGTCGACGGCGATGATTTCCGAGACGATCAGCCCGGCACCGCCCTTGGCCCGCTCGATCAGGTAATTGCCCCAGCGTTCGGTAATCCGGTTGTTCTGGCCGAAATTCGTCAAGGTCGCCGGCACGGCGACCCGGTTGCGCACCTGGCGCTGGCCAATGCGCAAGGGCGAAAATAGAGCAGGGTAAGCGGACATGGTGGCGAATTCCTTCTCGATAGTGGCGGCGATAGGCTAATCTATCGCTGAAGCATCGTCACCTGCACCGACTTTTGGAGACCGCAATGGCCTTTGATCTGATCCTGCGCAATGCCCGCATCGCCGGCGGCGCACCTGATGCACCACTGATGGACATTGCCATACAGGGCGAAACCATTGCCGCCGTCGGGCCGAAACTGGAGGCCGAGGGCAAGGAATGGGGCATGGGCGGCCGCCTGGTCTCGCCTGGATTGATCGAGACCCATATTCATCTGGACAAATCCCGCATCATGGACCGCTGCACCGCCGCGCCCGACCGGGGCACAGACCATATGGACAGGGTTTCGGCGGTGAAGCCCGGCTTTACCCAGGAAGATGTCTATGCCCGCGCCCAGGAGACGGTGGAACAATGCCTGGTCAATGGCGCCACGCATATGCGCACCCATGTGGAGCTGGACCCGAACGGCGGCCTGCGCGGCTTTGAAGCCTTGAAGCAGCTGGCGGCGGACTATCGCTGGGCTGTCGATATTGAACTTTGCGTCTTCGCCCAGGAAGGCCTAACCAACGTGCCCGAGACCGATGCCAATCTGGTCACCGCCCTAAAAAATGGCGCCACGGTGATCGGCGGCGCGCCGGGCTATGACCCGGACCACGGCGGCCAGATCCGCCGAATCTTCGAGCTGGCCCGGGAATTCGACGTATATGTGGATATCCATCTGGACGTGGGCCCGACCATCAATGACATGGATATCCATCTGGTCTGCGACCTGACGGAGGATTTTGGCTGGGGCGGCCGGGTCGCGGTCGGGCACGGCACGAAATATTCCTGCCTGCCCCCCGATCAACTGCAAGACCTGGGCGCACGCCTGGCCGACGTTGGCGTCGCGGTGACCGTGCTGCCGGCGACGGATCTGTTCGTCATGGGCCGGCATCTCGATCACAGCGTCATTCGCGGCGTGGCCGACGCCAATGCCCTGCTGGCCTGCGGCGTCAATTGTTCGCTGTCCACCAACAACGTTCTGAACCCGTTCACGCCGTTCGGCGACTGTTCGCTGATCCGCATCGCCAATCTGTATGCCAACGTGGCCCAGCGCGGCGGCGAAGAAGAGCTGGCGGACTGTTTCGAGATGCTGACCCACCGTTCCGCCCGCCTGCTGCGCCAGGACGACTATGGCATCGCGCCGGGCAAATCGGCCGATCTAGTGGTCTGGAATGCCGCCAGCGGCGCCGAGGCCGTGGCCACCATTGCCCGGCCCCTGTATGGCTTTAAACGGGGGCGGCAAACCTTCACCCAAACCCTGCCGGAACTGCACCGGCCATAGAAAGACGCATTCATGACAATCAAGGTTATCGGGGCCGGTTTTGGCCGTACGGGTACGCTGTCGACCAAGGGCGCGCTGGAGCATCTAGGCCTGGGCCCCTGCTATCACATGATGGAAGTTATCAATCGGGTGGAAAACGCGGATGCCTGGTACGACGCCGCGCAAACGGACCCGCCGGGATGCGAGGCGGATTGGGACGACATCCTGGACGGCTATAACTCCACCGTCGATTGGCCTTCCTGCCATTTCTGGCGGCCGCTGTCGCAATATTATCCGGATGCCAAGGTGATCCTGACCCTGCGCGATGAAGATGCCTGGTGGAACAGCATTTCCAACACCATCTTTCGCAGTTTCCAAAGCCAGGATGATGTCTACGACAAGGACCGCCTGCGCATGCGGCGCATGTCAAAGGACCTGATCATCAACAAGGTTTTCGGCGGCAACCTGACCGACAAGGAACACGCCCTGGCGATCTATCGCCGCAATATCGAGGAAGTCAAAGCCGGCCTGCCCGCCGAACGCCTATTGGTCTTTGACGTGGCGGAGGGGTGGGAGCCCCTGTGCGCCTTTCTGGACCTGCCCGTGCCCGACATCCCCTTCCCACGCACCAATAATACCCAGGAGTTTCAGGAGCGCGTCGCCGCCCGCCAGGCGGCAAGCGCTTCGAGTACCTAAAATCTAAAGATCATCCAGGGTCGGGGTGCGGTAGCGGTCCTCCGGGTCGTCCCAGCCCTTGAAGTTCGGCGTGCGCTTTTCGGCAAAGGCGGCGCGGGATTCCATCAGATCGCTCTTGGCGCCATGGTCATGCAGGGCACCGGCCAAACGCTCCATATCCGGCCCGACGGACGGGCGCATCTGACGCATCATATGCACCGTGTTGACGCGGGAAGCGGGCGGCAGGGTCAACAGATGCTCGGCCATTTCCATGGCCGTTGGCATTAATTGATCCGCATCCACCACCCGGTTGACGAAGCCGATCTCGTAAAAACGCTGCGCCGTGAAGCGGAAGCCCAAGGCCATCTCCATGGCCACCGCATAGGGAAGATTGGCGATATGGCCGTGGTTGTAGCCGCCCAGCAGCCAGCGCTTGGCTTCCGAGATCTCGAACACCGCCTCGTGCACGGCGACGCGCAGGTCCGTGCCCTCGGCCAGCATGAAGCCGCCGCCCATGGCAAAGCCGTTGATGGCGCCGATCACGGGTTTTTCCAATGTGCCGTCGCGGTAGGGGTCCTTTATCTCCAGCACCTTGCCGCCGGGCCTGCCATGCTCCAGGGTTTCCTTCATATCCTCGCCGGCGCAAAACCCACGCCCCGTGCCGGTGAATATGGCGACCTCCAGGTCCTTGCTCTCGCGGAATTCCGTCCAGGTTTCCGCCAGCATGGTGCGCATTTCCGTATTCAGGGCATTCAGGCGCTCGGGCCGGTTCATCCTGACCACGAAAATTTGTCCGTGACGTTCCGTCTCGACAACTGCCATGTCTAAATTCTCCCGCCGCTTCTCGGCACTAAGGGGTTGGGTATTTATTGGCTGGGAAGGATAACGGTTGCCGCGATGATGGCAACCTCTGCCTAGTGATCTTCTAAACTCCAGTCCGCGCCGTGGGCGCTTTCGGCCTGGCCGTCGACGATGCGGAATTGTTCGGTGACGCCATCATCGCCGATTGATCGTTCAATGCCCAGCAGGGTGCCCAGGGGATGATCGCAAAGGGAGGCGGCGAATTCCGCCTCTTCACGGGCCGCGGCAAGGGCGGCATCGCGGCTGGGAGCGCTGTATTGAGCCATGAAGTGCCTGGCCAGGGTTTCGACAACGGCCTCGAAATCCGCCGCCGCGATCTCCTGGACGATAACAAACGTCGACCAACCGAAACTCGCCGTGCCCATGAAGGCGGTGGCAAAGGCGATCTCGTCGGCGCCATCCAGATTTGCCGGATCAACATCGCCACCCGCAAAGGCGAAGGCTCCGGAGACGGCCCATTCGCCGGGCGGGGCCGGGTTGTCAAAGATGTACTCGTCGGACTGATCAATCCGTATGGTCATGGGAAATTTCATGCTCGGACAATAGCAGGTTGATGCCTAATTGTCCGCGAGAGGCGGTTGCCCGGCGGTGATGCTTGCGGCATGTTGCGGCCCATGTTGAAGATCATCGCCCAAGCTGTTTTTGCCCTGCCACTGTTGATACTCCTGGCTACCGTCCCTGCCTCGGGAATGGCGGCGGAGCGCTTCATTACCCTGGCCTCGACCACCTCTACTGTCGCCTCCGGCCTGTTTGAGCGCATCCTGCCGCTGTTCACCAAGAGCAGCGGCATCGCCGTGCATGTCATCGCGGTGGGCACCGGCCAGGCCATGCGCCTGTCGCGGAACGGCGATGCGGATGGCTTGCTGGTGCATCACCCGCCCTCGGAAAAGGCCTTTGTCGCGGCGGGCTTTGGCGTTGACCGCCGGGTGGTCATGTACAACCAGTTTCTGATCGTCGGGCCCAAGGGCGATCCCGCCAATGCAAACGGCGTGGACAATGCAGCCGAAACCCTGCGCCGTATAGCCGCCAGAGAGGCGCCGTTTATCTCCCGCGCCGACGATAGCGGCACCCATAAGAAGGAGCTTGGCCTGTGGCGGGCAGCACGGGTTGAGCCCAGAAAAGGCTCCGGCAGCTGGTATATGGAAACCGGTTCGGGCATGGGCGCCACCTTGCGCATGGCGGCCGCCATGAACGGTTATACCCTGACCGACCGGGGCACCTGGTTAAGCTATCGCGACAGGGGCGGACTGACCGCGATCTTTGATCGGGCCGATCCGGGCCTGCGCAACCAATACAGCGTCATCATGGTCAATCCGGCCCGCCACCCCCACGTCAAGGCGGCGGACATGCGCGTCTTCATGGACTGGCTGACCGCACCGGCTGGACAGGCGGCCATTGCCGCCGTTACGGTAGGCGGAGAAAAGCTGTTCATTCCCAACGCCCGAAACGACGTCGATACAAAATAGGGGTCGAAACAAAATAGGGCTTGGCCACCTGACAGGAGGGTTATCGCCATGGAATTCGGTGTTCATTTCGCAAACTTCATCTTCCCTCAGCCCGACCGGGCGGTGGAATTCTGCCAGGTGGCGGAGCGGGTGGGCTTTTCCTTTGCCGTCACCATCGAGCATGTGGTGCTGCCGACGAATTACAACTCCACCTATCCCTATTCACCCACGGGCAAGCTGCCAGGCGATCACCTAACACCGCTGCCCGATCCCCTGGTCTGGATGACCCATGTGGCCGCATGCACCGAACGGCTGCGCTTCATGACCGGGGTCTTGATTCTGCCCCAGCGCAATCCCTTGGTATTGGCGAAACAGATCGCCACCATGGACTATATGTCAGGCGGACGGATGGAGTTGGGCATCGGCGTCGGCTGGCTGGAGGAGGAATTCGATGCCTTGGGCATTCCCTTCGCGCGCCGGGGCAAACGCACGGACGAATATATCGAGGCCATGCGCGCCCTGTGGGCCGCGGACGAGGCGGCCTATCACGGCGAATTCGTCAACTTCGACGAGATGAATTGCAACCCGAAACCGATCCAGGCCGATCTGCCCATCATTATCGGCGGGCACAGCGAGTTCGCGGCGCGGCGGGCTGGCCGTCTGGGCAACGGCTATTTCCCGGCCACGGGTTGGGCCGGGGATATCACGCCGTTGCTGGCCACGGTGCGCCAGGAAGCGGAAAACGCCGGCCGCGATCCCGGCAAAATCCAGATCACCACCGGCCTGGACCCGGAAGACCCCCTTGGTTCGGCCCAGCGCATGGCGGAACTGGGCGCCAGCCGTTTCGCCATACCGTCCGCTATCTTCGAAGGCGACTTCACGGACAAGCTGGAACGCTATGCGGCGGAGGTTATCGCACCGGTGCAGGAACGGTTGGGTTAGAGAATTTTAAGTAGCTCTAAACTGCGCGAAGTTTTTTCAAGAACTGATCGACCTGTGCGTCCAGATCGGCGGAATGGCGCATCAGGCCATCAGCGGCACCCAGCACTTCCGAAGTCATTTCGTTGGTGCGCCCGGCCGCCCGGGCAACCTGGTTCACACCGTCGCCAACCTCGCGCGTGCCGTTGGCGGCATCGCGGACATGACGGCTTATCTCGCCCGTCGCCTCCGCCTGGCGTTCACCTGACTGCGCGATAGCAGTGGCATTATCATCCAAAGTCTCGATCGTGCCATTCATACCGCGGATAGCCACAACGGTCTCTTCTGTTTGATTTCGAATCGCATCGATCAAGATATCGATTTCATGCGTAGAAGACGCGGTTTGCGTGGCAAGGTTTTTCACCTCGCCAGCGACCACGGCAAAGCCTTTTCCGGCCTCCCCCGCCCGCGCGGCTTCAATCGTTGCATTGAGGGCCAGCAGATTTGTCTTTTGTGCAATTTCATCGATCAAGTCGACAACATCACCAACTTTGCCAACCGCCTCATCCAGACTTGCCACTTTTTCGCTGATCTCCCGTGCCGCCGTCACCGCGCCGCCGGTGACGTTGGCCGATTTCGTGGCACGGTCGCCAACTTCGCGAATGGACGTGGTCAGCCCTTCGGCCCCCGACGCCGCGGACTGGGCATCGCCAGTTGCTTGCTCGGCCGCCGCCGCAACGGACGCGGATTGACGTGATGTTTCCTTAGCGGTGTCGTCCAGAGCACCGGCGGTCTCCCGCATGCCTCCAATAGCCTCGGAAATAGCCCCAGCGACCTGACGGATGGTGGCTTCAAAATCAGCCGCGATACGCTCCCGGCTTTCACGGCGGCGGTCACTGGCCCGGGCCATGGCATTGGCTTTTTCGTCCTGCAGGCGTTCTACTTCGAGCGCATTGTTCCGGAAGACATTAATGGCGCGGGCCATATCACCCAGTTCGTCGGTTTTCTCCAGAAATGGTATATCCCCTGCAAAATCACGCTCGGAAACAGCTTTCATGCGGCTGGAAATGACATTCAATGGCCGTCCAAGATGGCGGCTGATCATTGCCACGATGAAAACTCCAAGGGCCAAAACAAGTGCCGTTCCCAGGATTTGAATATGCAGCGTTCGCTCGGCAATGGCGTCGGCATTCTCACGAAAATTAAAGCCCTGTTCAGTGGTGAATTCGACCAGCAGGGAGAAGCTTTCTTCCGTCTGCGCCAGTAGCTCTTGCTTTTCTGCCCCTAACGCATGGCCCATGCTCCGGTCTGCCGGATCAGCAAGGAAAATTCGTTCCGCCAAGGCATGCCATTGGTCCAGCAACAGCAAAGTCTCGTCAACTACCTCTCGCGTTTCGGGGTCGGTGACCCGTTCACGCACGACCGCCAGGTCTTCGCGCATTTCATCTTCCAATGCGATGGCGGTTTCTTGATGTTCCTTTCGGACGGCGGGGTCCGCCGCAGCCAAAGTCTGGCTCACCGCGCGATCGACGCGGACGAAATTGGTCAGGGCGTTGCGCGCGAAGCTGATGGATAGGAGAGGTTTGTCATACATCTCCGCCGTCAACGCGCTGACCCGCATCAAACCATCCATGGCAAAGCCACTGGCAATCGCGGTTAGGGCCACGACGCTGGCGACACCGATAACCAGCTTATTTCCGATGCGCATGTCGTCTCCGATACGCGAAAACAGGATCTATTTCGTTACCACGACAGTCAGCTTCATCTTTGGATGCAGCGCGCATCGGATGACAGCGGTGCCGGCGTTCTTGAGCGTTACCGAGCCTCGATCACCGGGCTTCTGCTTCTTGATTTTCAGGTATTTGAAATTTTTCGACTTGCTGTAGATATTGTGACGTTTGCGCTTTTCATCATTAACGAACGTCAAAACGTCACCGACCTTGGCCGTGACCGAGCCGGGCAGGAATTTCTTGTTCTTCTGAGAGATAACGATTTCCGGCGCCTTGGCCTGGGCGGCCACAATTGTCGCGGCCAGGCATAGGCCTGTCACAAGCCCGGCTGCTATTGGGGTGATATAATGTCTCATTTTGCGCTCACTCTATATTCGTCGGGCATGAACATCATGAAATCGTCATCGTCAGCCCGCACATGGCAATCATTGCAGAATTTTTGCAGGCCCCGGTCCATCCGGACCATGCCGTTGGGCATGATCATGGTGTAGTGCCAGCCGCCCGAATCCGCCAAGGCGCCCTGCTTTTTCTTTTCCATGATGAACAAGGGACCGACGGCGTTGCGGCCGTCGGGTTGTTGTACGAAACCCTCCTTCACCACGACGGAGCCGAAGGGCATGGTGTCCAAATCCTCATATTTCTGGTAGTTCGGCGCGGCGACCGGATTGGCATAATTCAACAGATAGCGCGTACCGTGCGCTTCAGCCGGATAGGGCGTGGTTGTGAAGCGCTTCCAGCGGCGAAAGTCTCTTGCGATTGGACTGCAGGATTTTAAGTAGGCATTTTGGATATCATCCTTCAGACAATTATAAGCCGCCGAAGCTTCCGCCGCCGTCAACTCGGGTGGCTCGACGGCACAGGGATTGCAGCCGCCACATGGATTACAGGGATTGCAGGCCTTCTTCGCCGCACATGGGTTACAGGGGCTGCAGGATTTCTTCGCCGCGCAAGGGTTACATGGGCCGCAGGCCTTTTTTGTGGCACAGGGATTGGCAGATTTCTTCACCGCACAGGGATTGCACGATTGGCGGGGGGCGCAACCCTTTTTGCCGGCGCACGGGTTGCACGGACCGCAACTTTTCTTGACCGCGCAAGGATTCAACGCCGCCTGCCGCAATCGTGGTACGGCGCATTTGTCCGATGCGGCGGACGCAGCGCAAGGGTTGCACGCACCGCACGGCTTACACCGATTGGCCGCTTTACACGGATTGCAGCCGCCACATGGCTTGCATGGCTTGGCGGCACCGCATGTGCCGGCGAGCCGCACCGCTGCCCTGGGCAATGATGGCCGGCTTCCCGCGGCATTTGTGTCGGAGATACGGGCCGCATAGGGCCCCTGAAAACTAAACGGTACGAATGTCACCGCCAGCGGGATCATCACCGATCCCAATAGACGCGCATTTCGATCCCCCATGATCGTCACCCCATGTCTGTTCAAAAACGGACTGCAACAACCGGAAAATCAATTTCCGCATGCACCCGCCGTCCCCGAAAGACCCCGTTCCGCTCCCCTCGCGATCCGAAATCCTGACATGCCAAATAGTATCAAATGATCGTTAATGCCGTGTTAAGGACGTATGACAAAATAGTTACTAAATTAGATATTACGCATATTTTCATTACATTCCGCGCAGGGAGCAAGCATGCGGCCCTGGACCTCTGGCCACGCCTGATGGCATAGTCCCTCCAGTTTATCTTTGCCGCTTTGGGGAGCGCATTCATGAATATCTCGGTCTTACAGTCCAATAACAGCACGCAAAGTGATCCTGCCCAACAGCAGGCCCGCATTGATCTGGCCGCATCGCACCGCCTGGCTGTCCATCACGGCCTGCACGAGGGCATCTTTAATCACTTCACACTTGCCGTGCCGAATACCGATGACCGCTATTATCAGATCCCCTTTGGCCTGCACTGGTCCGAGGTCCGCGCATCATCCTTCATGGAAGTGAGTTTTGCGGGCGAGGTGCTGGTGGGCGAGGGCGAGGTTGAACGCTCCGGCTATTGCATTCATGCGCCCATGCACCGACTGTCGAAAGAAGCTGCCTGCGTGTTGCATACCCATATGCCCTTTGCCTCCGCCCTGGCACGGTTGAAGGATCAACGCATTCTGCCCATCGGCCAGACCGAACTGGGTATCGCCATGCAGACCGCCTATGACGATGAATACACCGGCCCCGCCTTTGATCCGGCCGAGGGCGAGCGTCTGCTCGACGCCATTGGCGACAAGAAAATCCTGATGATGGCCAACCACGGCGCCGCCACCATTGGCCGTACCGTGGCCGAGGCCTATGACCGCATGTATTATCTGGAGCGGGTGGCGCAGGTGCAGCTCTATGCCATGTGGACCGGACAGCCGCTGCATGTGCTAAGCCAGGATGTGATCGATAAATCCATCGCCGCCTTCAAGCAATCGCCGACATATTATGGCCGCTCCAACGCCGAGCATCACTTCGATGCCCTGAAGCGCATGCTGGATAGGGAACAACCCGACTATAAGGATTGATGACCTATTCCGGCGCGCCCGCTTTCCGCAGGCCGTCGAGCAGACTGTTCAAGAAGGTCTCATGCGGATTACCAAGAAACCGGCGACGGACGAAGCCTATTGAAAATGCTGGCTCGATCCGCATGGCGTTTTTCACCGCCATCTCCGCCTTTTCTATCTGTCCGGCCTCCGCCAAGGTTTCGGCCAGATGCATGTGCGTTAGAAAGCCGCCGTCCGGAAATTGACATGCTCGCCGGCAATGCGCGACCGCCTCGTCATGATGGCCAAGATAGCCCAAGGCCGAACCTTTCATCATGAATGACGACCAGCGTTGTGGACCGCGTGGATTGAGGCGAAGTGCCGCATCATAGTGCGGGATGGCCTGTTCTGGTTGTCCGCCGCCAAAATGATAGGCCCATCCGAGGAGATGATGACCACGGGCCAAATTCGGATTGATGGTAATCGCGGACATCATTTCCCCGACCGCCATTTCGATTTCGCCGGCCACGACATTTAGCTGCCCCAGCGCCAAATGCGCCACCGGTTCGTTTGGATTAAGAGCCAGTGACCGTTCAGCCGCCATTCTTGCGGACCCTATGGCACCGGGCAAATCATCAGGCTTGGTGTACAACAACAGATACCAGAAGGTAATGGCGAGGTAGGCATGTGCCGCCGCAAAATCCGGGTCTAGAACGGTGGCTTCCTCGAACAATCGGTGAGCCTCCAATTGATCGGCATGATTGGTGCGGTAATAGTGTGACAGGCCCCGTTGCATAAGCTCCCAAGCATCTAGTCGTTCCGGTGGTTTGCGCCAGGCGCGGTCACGCTCCTTGGCGCTGATCTCCGGCTCGACCGCGACGACGATCTGCTCGGTGATCCGGTCCTGTAGATCGAAGATATCGTCCAAATGGCCGTCGAATGACTCCGCCCAAAGATGATCGCCGCTGGTTGCATCAACTAATTGCGCCGAGATACGCACGCGATTACCCGTCTTGCGCACACTGCCTTCAACCACATAGCGCACGCCCATTTCCCGCCCGATCTGGGTAATGTCGACCGCCCTGTCCTTGTATGTGAAGGACGAATTACGGGCGATAACAAACAGAGAGTGAAAACGCGAGAGCGCGGTGATGACGTCCTCAGCGATACCATCGGCGAAATACGCCTGCTCCGGATCAGCGGACATATTGTCGAATGGCAGCACGGCGATCGACGGCTTGTTCGGCATGGTCGGGCCAACACTGCTTTCAACAGCGGCCCGTGCTGCGCCGCGGGGCATTGACCGCTGGACGGTGACATCACCAACAAACCGGTAACCTCGGCGCCGAACCGTACGGATGCAATCCTGCCTTCGGCCATTGTCGCCAATCGCCAGACGCGCATTTTTGATACAGGTACTCAAGGCCCAATCAGAAACAATCCGGCCATCCCAAAGGTTTCGATTGAGCTCGTCCCGGCCGATCAGGCGTTCCCGATGCTCAACCAGATAGAGCAACAGATCCAGCACCCGAGGCTCAACCGCGATAACCCTTCCGGCTTTTTGCAGCTCGTGGATTTCTGGGTTTAATTCGCAATCCCCGAACAGATACGTCATCCCGCCCCCATGTGTGCATCAGACGCCACGCTAGTTCCCGACAACTGACAAAATCCCGCACACGCAGTCATCAACCCATTATATGGGCGAACACACACTCCTTAAAGCGTCTTATGGCTGCATCGCCCCTCAAATTAGCCTCAAGAAAACGTCACGCAAAAAGCCACTAGTCCTCAAGCTTTCAATTTCCGTCCGGCTTATTCTTCGAACTGCTGGGAACGGTATACGTCTCGGTGCGAGGAAGCGCTATGCGTTCCGAATTCAGGCCAAACCTATTGTTAGGAGGTTGTCATGAAGTTCAACGTACCAAGTTGCGCCATTACTTATCTCGCCGCGTTTCTTTGTGGCATCGCACCAGCCGCAGCAGCCGCCGAGAGCAGTGGGCTGCAATGCAGCCTAACAGCGCACAGTCATCAAGGCAGCGCAGTAGCAATAACTAGCGCATTCAAGCAAGACGCCGTCATCAAGCTTGGCAATTGGCGCGGCAAACAGGCGGACATTCGAATTCATCGACATATGTTGTATCCGGTTTTTCTACAGAGTAACGAGCCGGTTGCTCATTCCACCACAACCAAGGGGACATATCTTCGTTTTAAGGGCAATAAGATCACCGCCGAGAACGATACCATCGTCGCAAACTTCAAGAGCAACGCCATACAACAGGCCATGCGGGAAAACACGTCGGCACAACAGCAGGTCCATGAATTCTCGGGTTTCAGAGTATTGGTGGGTCGGCATACCCAGCACGATGACAACAACAATATTATTGAAGCAAACATCTATGTCCGAGTTGTCATCGACTGGAGCCCGCAAGCCCAGCATACCGGCGAGCTGTCGTTGCACAGAGCCGCCTTTATCATTTCACAAATTCCGCTCAACATGACTGATCAAGCATCACGGGAGATGTATTTTCGCTTCCCACCAAATCATAGCCCTTTCCGGATGCTCGCTTGCACCTTAAACATGGGCCAGGCCACTTAAACGACGTTGTGGTCTTGAAAAAGAATTAACGTGAAAAGACAGCACTCAACGGCGTGCCAGTTCCTCTTCCGCTGACATAATCGGATCGCCCTCCAATGCAACAGACGGTTCGCCGTCAATGCCGCACGGGATATCGCCGACCAGGGTGATGCGGTAAAGCTGACGGTCGAAGTTGCTATCGAAAATATCGTTCGGCGGAAGATGCGCGGTGGATCGGTTGTCCCACATAGCGATATCGCCGGCGTTCCATTTAAAGCGCACCGTGAATTCAGTCCGCACAAGATGCTCCCACAGCATTTCCAACAGCCGCTGGCTTTCCCGCGGACTGACCCCGACGATTGACTTCACGAACGCGGGGCTGAGGAATAACAAACGCTCGCCTGTTTCCGGATGCACGGTGACCATGGGATGTTCGCTCTTTAAGGTCCGGCGTTTGACGCTCTTATCATATTCATCGACAGTTTTCGCGCCGGGGGGCGGAGCATAGGCATGGATGCAGCGCAGGCCGCCGACCAGCTGCTTGATTGGCGCCGACAGCGCATCGTAGGCGACGGCTAGGTTGGTCCACATGGTATCGCCGCCAAAGGGGGGAACGGTCACGCCGCGCAGGATCGAAGCCAGGGGCGGATTGACGGCGGCGGTAATATCCGTGTGCCAGCCAACCCATGGGGTCGCCAGCCGTTCTTCACGGTGACTGTTGGCGGTGCGGTTCTTGGCGATGGAGTAGACTTCGGGATAACCGTCCTCATGCCCAAACACCGCGTGGCCGATGGTCGGCTGGCCGAACTGGCGTGCGAAGGCAACATGAGCGGCGTGATCAAGATTCTGTTCGCGGAAGAAAATCACCTTCCATTTCACCATTGCCCTGTTGATTTCCTGGGCCAGCACCGGTGTCAAAGGCTGGCTCAGATCGACGCCGGATATTTCGGCGCCAATGTGAAGGGTCAACGGCGTAATAACGATGGATTCAATTTCCCCAGCCGTTTCCGGCACTACCGATGTCATGGCCTATCCCCTGTTTCCCCGCCCCGAACCCAGGGCATGGACAACAGCTTAGAACGCCCGTCTGCTCCCGTCCATAACGCGCGGGGAATCAAAGCGGCGCCGACGAAATCCCGGGACTGTCCCGGGTCCCCGTTCGACGCCGCTTGTTGTCTTCAATAAAGCTGTAGTCAGCAGCTACATCAGAGTGACAGCCCCGCTGTCCGTATATTCGGTCACTCTCGGTATGCCGGCGAGCTCGGCGCCATCGATCAGGTCGCCGGCCTCAAGGCCATGCGCCGCCGCGCATGCCGGGCAAACTCACAGCTTGCCGCCATTCTCCATCAGGGCATCGTGTTGCATTCGCGCTGATCAGCACGGATACTACGCAGAGTAGACACCGTTTGAGAAAATTTGGGGATTTCCTTGAGCACTGCGCAGACGAAATACGCCGACGCTGGCGACCTGCAAATCGCCTACCAGGTTCATGGCGATGGCCCGGATGTGCTGATTGTTGTGCCGGGTCTTTTTTCCCACATCGAAATACATCAGGAAACGCCGGAATATTGTTATTGGCTGGCGCTTCTGGCGGCACGGTTCAAGGTCATTATATTTGATAAACGCGGCCAAGGCCTTTCGGACAGGAGCACTGGGGTGCCAGGGCCGGAGCAACGCATGGACGACATCAGCGCCGTCGCGGCAGCGGAAGATGTGCGGAATTTTTCCCTGTTTGGATATTCCGAGGGCGGCGCCATCGCCATTCTTTATGCCGCCTCTTTCCCGGAACGGGTGCGTTCAATTGCCACCTTTGGCGGCTTCGTGCGGTTTGCCAATTGCGATGATTTTGATTTGATGAACGACGTCGAAGACATATTGAAAGCCGTAAAAAATTGGGGAAACGGTGGTTTTGGCTTCGCTATCATGCCGGACAAAATGCCTGGGTACCGCAATGACATGGCCCGTCTGGAACGCTCGTGCGCCACGCCAAATGCCTTTCGGGCCATGCTGGAAATGAATTTTGAGATCGACATTCGCCATGTGCTGCCCGCGATAAAGACGCCGGTACTGGTCATGCATCGCCGCGATGATAAAGCGGTCCCGGTGGCCAATGGCCGCTATCTGGCAGATCATTTGCCCAAGGCGGATTACGTCGAGTTTGCCGACGGCGGACATATGCCCTGGATCGGCGATGCCGAGGCGGTGGTCGAGGCAACGCTGCAGTTCATGCAGGCATCGCCCATTCACGACAGCGACCGGGAAAGCCAGCCCAGTGTCCTATCCACCGTGCTGTTCACCGACATTGTTGGCTCCTCCGAGCAGCTGGCCCGCCTGGGCGACAAGAAATGGCGGCAGACCCTGGATGCTCATGACGGCATCGCGGAACGCCAAATCGCTGAATTCCAAGGTCGGCTGGTGAAGAATACCGGTGATGGCCTGCTCGTCACCTTCGACGGCCCCGCCCGCGCCATAAAATGCGCACAAGCCGTGGCGGCGGAACTGAATTCGATCGATATCGAAATACGCTGCGGCCTTCATATCGGCGAAGTAGAACCCAGGGCGGATGATATCACCGGTTTAGCCGTTCATGTCGCCGCACGGGTGATGGATTTGGCCACAGCCAACCAGGTTCTGATAACCCGGACACTTGCGGATCTGATCGCCGGTTCCGAAATATCCCTGGCGGATCATGGTGATCATGAACTGAAAGGCCTGCCGGATCGCTGGCGCCTTTTCGAAGTTCAATAGCGCCGAGCTTAAACGCTTTCCGATTCCAAGCCAGGATAGCCGTCGGGAAAGACGTGCCTTCCATCTGGCCCCAACGGCAGGTCGATTGCTTCGAGCACCGCATCCATGGGCAGCTCGCCGTACAGATGGGGGAATAACTGCCCGCCCCGTGATGGCTCCCACTTCAGAGCCGCGCCCAGCTTATCTGTCTGGACCACGAGCATGATTAGGCCCGCCTGCCCGGCCCGGTGAATGGCCACGGAGGTACGGACCTGGGCGAAGGTTGAGAAATGCATGAAGCCATCGCGCAGATCATCGGCGGAGCCCGCATAGACGCCGCCATCCTGGGCCGCCCGCCAGGCCGCGCCGTCACAGACGTGATAGATTGTTGTCTCGCTCATGCCGCCATCCAACCGCCGTCCACCATCAGGTTCTCGCCGGTAATATAGCGCGCCTCGTCACTGGCGAGAAAGGCCACGGCAGAGGCGACATCATCGGGCTGACCCAGGCGCGGCAGGGGCGTGCGCCGTTCGGAATAATCGATCAGTTCCGCATCGTTGGCCCGGCCTGGCTTGCCGGTGACGATTTTGCCCGGCGCCACGGCGTTGCAGATGATCTGCCGGGCGCCATAGTCGGCGGCGATCTGCCGGGTCATGTAGACCACCGCCGCCTTGCCCGTGCCATAGGCGATATCACCGGGCGAGGAAATCATGCCGTGCTGGGACGAAATATTGACGATCCGCCCCCGCGCCTCGGCCCGTGGTTCCTGGTTCAGAAATTGTTGCACCGCGCGCTTGCAGCCCAGAAACACGCCCTTGGCATTGACGGCTAGGACCTGATCCCATTCATCCTCCGCTGTTTCCAGCAACGGTTTGCCCACCGAGATCGCGGCATTGTTGATCATCACATCCAGACGGCCATGTTCGGCCACAACGCCGCCGATGGCCCGGTCCAGATCACTCCAACTGGTCACATCGCCGGGTACGAAGACCGCGTTGCCGCCGGCTTCGGCAATTTCCGTCACCGTTGCGCGCCCGCCCTCGCGCACCTCTTCGGTGCGGTCAAAAATCGTCACCGCCGCGCCCTCGGCGGCAAGCTGGCGGCAGATGGCCCGGCCAATGCCCGACGAGCCGCCGGTGACAATGACCGACTTGTTTTCAAATCGCATGAAAGCTCTCCTTCAATCGTGTGACGTCACGCGGCCACGGGTTTTTTTCACGTTACCGCGTTTTTTCTTGCTATCCATCCGCCGGCGCTTGGCGCCCATGCTGGGCTTGGTGGGGCGGCGATGTTTGGGCGGCGTCGCGGCCTTTCGGATCAGCGCGACCAGACGGGCTACGGCATCCTGGCGGTTGCGCTCTTGCGAGCGGTACTGGCTGGCGGTCAGCACGATAACGCCGGCCTGGGTCATACGGCTGCCGGCCAAGGGCCGCAAACGGCGCAGCACGGCGGCCGACAGGGCCGGGCTGTTGGCAGCATCGAAGCGCAATTGCACCGCCGTGGCGACCTTGTTCACATTCTGCCCGCCGGGACCCGGGGCGCGGATAAAGCGCTCCTCGATCTCGTCCTCGGACAGTTGGATATGTTCGGTAACCTGTATCATCGGGCTAAATATGTTCTACCGCATTTTCTGAGTGCGCCTGACGGATAGCATAGCCATGACCCTTGTACCAAGTTGTGGCTCCTGACCTAGAGTTTCGGCGACTTGGCGCCGTTACAACGATCGCGCTCGAGCGCTCAGTTGTGTTTCCCGGCAAGCCTTGGCAAGATCATCGCCAATTGAAAGGGCGGCATCCTCTCCGCCACCCGAACAACGACAAAAAAATAGGCGTAACAATGACCCAATTCAGAGAAATCACCTCCGGCCTGCGTTTTCCCGAAGGCCCCATCGCCATGCCCGACGGCAGCGTCATCCTGGTGGAGATCGAGCGCGGGACCTTGAGCCGCGTCGGCCCCGACGGCACGGTCGAGGTCGTCGCCGATCTCGGCGGCGGCCCGAACGGGGCCGCCATCGGCC
>CAYWYB010000021.1:24228-28825 GCA_964462145.1 uncultured Rhodospirillaceae bacterium | reverse complement strand
GACCTCTGCCTTCGGAGGGCAGCGCTCTATCCAGCTGAGCTACGGGTGCCAAAACGTCCAGACGGCATTTGTCCGGAACGGGCGCAAGCTAGGGGATTTTGCGTCATACCGCAAGGGCGCGTTTGCCAATCCACCTACAGCCCATGCCGCCGATGATGTATTGGCGGCCCTGCGTCCAGTTGCTTGCCTCCGATCTACGTTTCGCATCCCGCATCAGAGGTCAAAGCCAGGAAAATATCCTCCAGATCGCCTTCCTCGGTGGTTAGATCGGCGATGACCAATCCCGCCTGGCGCACGGCAGCGAGTATTTCCTCTATCCCGGCTTGTGAAGGCCGGTAGCCAATGGACAGACGCCGGGGCGGCCGCAACCGGCAATCAAAAGCCGCCAGTTCCACCGGCAGATCAGCCAGGTCATCCGCCAACAGGATGGTCAGCTCCTTGCGGTCCAGGCGCTCAATCAGATGCTCCGTGCTGTCGTGGGCAACCAATTCGCCTTGATGGATGATGGCGATGGAATCGCAGAGCTGCTGCGCCTCTTCCAGGTAATGGGTGGTCAGCATAATGGTGACCCCGGCTTGGTTCAGGGCGCGAATATGGTCCCATAATTGTTGCCGCAATTCCACGTCGACACCCGCCGTTGGTTCGTCCAGAACCAGAATCGGCGGGCTGTGCACCATTGCCTTGCCGACCAGAACCCGCCGCCGCATCCCGCCCGAAAGGCTACGCGATGGCCGGTCCGCCTGGGCCGTCAGATGCAACGCGGCGAGGATCTCGTCCGTGCGCCGCTCCCGCGGCGGCACGCCGTATAGGCCGGCCTGGAATTCCAGCAGTTCGCGCGGTGTGAAAAAAGCGTCGATATTGATTTCCTGGGGCACCACGCCAATGGCACCGCGTGCCTGGCGGCCATCGCGGTCAATGTCGAAATCCCAAATCGCCACCTCGCCCCTGCTCTTGATCACCAGTCCGGCCAGAATGTTGATTAAGGTGGATTTGCCGGCGCCGTTCGGGCCCAGCAGGCCGACAATCGCGCCCCGGGGAATGTCCAGGTCAATCCCGCGCAAGGCCTCCACCATCCGGCGCCCGCGGTAGGTCTTGCCAAGGCCGCGGGCCTTGATGGCCAAATCGGGCAGCCGCAGTGGCGAGGAATCGGTACGGGAGGGTGACTGGGCCATGGCGCGCCTGTTGATTGTCGGGCCGCAATGGGTATCATCCGCCTGGAGTATTTTCAATGCTACCCGGATCAACTCGGGTACAAGCTGCCCGCCCTGACCGCTGGAGCCGTTCTTCATGAGGTCAGGAGCACAAAGGAAGACTGGTTTTGCAAATGGATAACGCCATGGCCAATGACGCGCCGGAAACAATTGAAGTCGATGAAGCCACTGTCCGCTGCGATGGAGGCGGCGATGCCGCCATGGGCCACCCAACGGTGTATTTGAGCATGGGTACGAAAAGTTGGGTCGAGTGCCCCTATTGTGACCGCAAATTCGTGCTTAAGGCGGGGGCGTCCGCGCACTAAGAGCTTGCAACCGAGCTCCAGGTGCCCGGCAGACGCATTTAGCCTATGATGCCCGCCATGATGATGACCAGCCGCATTACGTCCGCCGGTCTGCCGCGCCCCGCCATGGGGCGGGTGCGGGTGCGCACTTTGTTGTTGATCAGATGGCTGGCCATTTTTGGCCAGCTGGCGGCACTGCTGGTGGTCGACAAATTGTTGGCCTACGATTTGCCCATGGTGCCGGCGATGGCGACCATCGCCGCTTCGGCGGCGGTCAACCTTTGGATCTTGGCGCGCCATGGCCTGAGCGAATGGCACCATGACCGGGCCGCCGCCACCTATCTCGCATTTGACATCCTGCAATTGGCGGCGCTGCTCTACCTGACCGGCGGCCTGGATAATCCCTTCGCCCTGCTGTTTCTGGTGCCGGTAACCATCTCGGCCACGATCCTGAGTTTGCGCAGCACCATCCTGCTTGGTCTGCTGGCACTGTTTTGCGTCTCGCTGCTGGCACTGTTCCATTTGCCCCTGCCATGGCCCGCGCCAGGGTTTGAGCTGCCGCAAATCTATGACGCGGCGATCTGGGTTTCGCTGACGTCGGGCACGCTTTTCCTGATGTTTTACGCCTGGCGGGTAGCTGAAGAGACCCGGCGCATGGCGGATGCCCTGGCCGCGACCCAGGCGCATCTGTCAAAGGAGCAGGAATTATCCGCCCTGGGCAGTCTGGCGGCGGCGGCGGCCCATGAACTGGGCACACCCTTGGGCACCATAGCCTTGGTCGCCAAGGAATTGTTGCACACACAGCCGGAAAACAGCGAGGCCCATGCGGACCTGGAGATACTAAATGGTGAGGTCGCGCGCTGCCGGGACATCCTGGCGAGTCTGGCCCGGGATCCATCCGCCGGCGCCGATCCGGCGCTGTCAAGAATGACCTTTGGCGCCCTGGTAACGGATATGGCGGCCCGCTATGGCGATGCCGACACCGCCGTGGTGGTGACGGCCAAAGCCAATGGCGCGCCCCCCTTGATCAAACGTAGCCCCGAGTTGGTGCAGGGTCTGGGCAACTTGATTGAAAATGCCACGGAGTTCGCCCGAAGCCAGGTCGATCTGGAATTCACCTGGGACGAGGAACAGGTGGAACTATCGATCAGTGATAACGGCCCGGGTTTCGCGGCGAACATCCTTGGCTTACTGGGCGATCCTTATATCTCCACCCGGCCCGGCAGCGGCCGTATGGGGCTGGGTGTCTTTATCTCGAAGACCTTGCTGGAGCGGACCGGCGCCTCCCTGCATTTCTTCAACCAGCGGCAAGGTTTGGGCGCCACGGTTGTCATTCGCTGGCCAAGGCACATAATAGACCTTGCAATCGACGATTCCGGCGACGGGGCGGTTGAAGGCGGGCATTTGCAACAAGCAAGCCAAGGGGAATACTGACGATGCAAGGCGAAGAGACTGGTGGAGCCGGGGCTGACGTGACGCGCTCTCTGCTATTGGTCGACGATGATCAGGTCTGGCTGCAACGTCTGGCCGTGGCCATGGAGCGCCGCGGCTTTGCCGTTATTACCGCCGGTTCGGTGCAGGATGCCATTGCCCTGGCGCGCGAACATGCGCCGGACTATGCCGTGATCGATCTTCGCCTGGAAGACGGCAGCGGCCTGGATGTGGTCGGCGCCCTGCGCGAGGCTCGCCCGAACGGCCGCATCATCATGCTGACCGGCTATGGCAATATCGCCACCGCCGTGGCGGCGGTAAAACTCGGTGCTGTTGACTATCTTTCGAAACCGGCGGACGCCGATGCGATCGAAGCGGCATTGCTGGCCGGCGATGGCGAAAACCCGGCCCCGCCCGAACGGCCCATGTCAGCCGACCGCGTACGCTGGGAACATATTCAGCGGGTCTATGAATTGTGCAACCGCAACGTATCCGAGACCGCCCGGCAGCTGAACATGCACCGGCGCACCCTGCAACGCATTCTGGCCAAGCGCTCACCCAAGGAATAGCGCGAGAGGGAGCAGGGGGAGCGGGCTGGCTCGGCGTTGCCGTATCAAACGGAAAGACGTCAGTCTTCGTCGAATTTATTCTCGGTCAGGGCGGCCAGAGCGGCGACGGCCTCGGCGGCGTCCGCGCCGGTGGCGCGGACCTCGATCTCTGTGCCAGGCGCGGCCGCCAGCATCATCAAGCCCATGATAGAGCGGCCCGGCACTTCAAGGCCCTGCCTGGTGACAAATATCTCCGCCTCGAAACGTTCCGCGCAATTGACGAACTTGGCCGCGGCGCGGGCATGCAGACCGCGCTGGTTGATGATGGAGAGGGTTCGGAGAACCGTATCGTTACTCACTTGTCGCCTTGCAGCAAAATTGACGCGACATTGATGTATTTACGGCCGGATTCCTGGGCCTTGGCCACGGCGCCGTGCAGATCGTTATCCTGGCGCACCTTTACCAGTTTGATCAGCATGGGCAGGTTCATGCCCGCGATGACCTCCACGTTGGCGCGGTCCAACAGAGATATGGCCAGGTTGGACGGCGTGCCGCCGAACATATCCGTCAACAGAATAACCCCGTTGCCCGTATCCACATCGTCCACCGCCTGCACAATTTCCTTGCGGCGCTGTTCCATATCGTCATCCGGGCCAATACTGACAGCGCGGATGGCCTCTTGCGGGCCAACCACATGTTCCGTTGCGGCGATGAATTCATCCGCCAAACGGCCATGGGTCACTAAAACCATGCCAATCATCTATCGCCGGCCCTCCCCCCAAAGTCGTTTTCGCCGTTTTTGGCGTTTTTGGCGTTTTGCGCATCCGTTGAACATCTATTCGTTAACTCCGTTCATTGCTTGTCGGCATCGCGGTGGCGTACTTGTACTTCATGGCCCGCCGCCGTCAACCGCCGGGTCAATTCCTCGGCTGAATAAACCGAACGGTGACGCCCGCCCGTACAGCCAATCGCCACCGTCAAATAGCTTTTTCCTTCCCGTTGATAAAGCGGCAAAAGAGTCTCCAGCATTTGACTTAAAGATGCCAGGAAAGGCTCGCAGGCCGGATCGGCGGCGACATATGCGCCGACGCCCGGGTCCCGGCCCGTCAACGGCCGCAATTCG
>CAYWYB010000021.1:0-24218 GCA_964462145.1 uncultured Rhodospirillaceae bacterium | reverse complement strand
ACCCGTGCCATTTTAGTCGGACACAATCCTTTTTTTGATCTTGGTTTTATCAATGTCGCCGTCGCACGCACGGGCATCAAGCGTAACCCCTTTCACCCCTTCAGTACCTTTGATACAGCAACCTTAGGTGGCCTTGCCTATAAGAAAACGACAGCACGGAAACCGCCATGTTGGGCGCATCGGAAAGGCGAAAATGGCCGCCAACCAAGGCCCGCAGTTCACCTACCGTAAGATTGGAGGTATCAATCAAAAGGTCGGCCCGGTCCTTGATCGGCGCCAGCAACTGGCGCTCCCGCGTGATGCCGTCCATCACGGGGCGGTCTTCACCAAGAGGGTGACGGCGCCGGGTCTCGGTAAAGCGGCGGGCCAGGACCTCGTTGTCACAGTCCAGGAAAACCACGTTCAAATCGATATCGTCGCGGGCCGCCAGTGCGGCCGTGGCCTGATCAAAGGCCTTGGCGGAGAAATTCCGCTGACGAAAATCCACGGCGATGGCAATGGCGCGCTCGCTGCCGCCCCGCTGCTGGGTCAATGGGTACAGTAGACTTTCGATCAGAGAGAGCGGCAGATTATCGATGGCCTCATAGCCCACATCCTCCAATGCCTTCAGGGACAGGGTCCGCCCGGCACCCGACAGCCCGGTGATCAGTGCCAGGCGCACACGGGGCCGAGCGCCGCCATCTGGCGCGGGGCTGTTCTTTTGCCTGCTATCCTTAGCCGTCATGAGCGCAGAATATCCTCATCCAGGGTCCGCACAAGCAACGCCGCCTTGTCCGGTGCCGAAGCCTCGAATGGCGCATATGGGTATAGCGGTAAGTTGACGCCGTCAATCGTGCAGGTTGCAGCCTCCGGCATACGCGGCACATCGGCACCATCACACAATTCCAGAACCAAGCGCAGCCGCACCTCCGCCAACGCATCCAGGCGCAAAATGCCGACGCCCCGCACCTCCAGCAGACCGGCGATCGAGGCCGGTGCCTGGGCCCACAATTCGGGTCCGCGGCGGCTCAATTCAACTTGATCATCAGCCACCAGCCGTGCCTGCAAATGGGCCCGCCCCAGCAGACGCAGGGCGAGGTCCGATTTGCCCGACCCAGGCGCACCGCGAAGCAGTACGCCGCAAGATCCGATGGCGACACAGGTTCCGTGTATCAAGCTCATGACGGCATCAAGACTGCGCCCTTGGCCTCCACAAGGCAACCGCCTTAGGCGCTATCGGAGCCGCCTGCTTCGTATCCCACTTCCGTCATGAAGATGGGTGAATTTTCCAGATCGATGAAATTTAGTTCATCCTTGTACATCTCGCGGCCCGCCGCGCGACCGTCCTCGGTGCCGGTGGCGGCGACGAAATGTGCCAGGTCATCCCACCAGACCACGGCAACGCCGTCATAATCCTCAGAGCCGCCCCGCGAGCGCGTTATCTGGTCAGCTTCCGGACCGGAGGTAGTATGCCATTGCTGATACTTCCGGGCATCAAAGGCCTGCATGTTGCTCTTCATCAGGGGGCCGTGGTTTTCACGCCAATAGCGTTGGAACTCCTCCCGGCTCAATTCAGGGCGGCGTCGCAAACAAAACACCAAGGTCAACATATCTCTCTCCCAGCTGTGCGGCTATGCGGTGCCATGATAGAGGATGGGCAGCCGTCACCGCCAGGGCCTCTGTTTTGAGGAAGATTTTTGTGGAACCGGTACCAGCGCCGCGCAACGGGAGAGTCAGGCCCCGCTAGCCCTCGATCATGGTGCCGACGCCGGCGGCGGTGAAGGCTTCCAGCAATAACACATGCGGCAGGCGGCCATCGAGGATATGGGCCGCGCCGACGCCCTCGGCCACGGCGCTAAGACAGGTCTCAAGCTTGGGGATCATGCCGCCCTTGATGACACCGTCGCGGGTCAGTTGATCGGCCTGTTCCGCCGTCATTTTCGAGATCAACTCGCCGTCGCCGTCCAGCACGCCCGCGATATCCGTCAACATCACCAGCTTGGCAGCCTTCAATGTTTCGGCGATCTTGCCGGCCGCCGTATCGGCATTGATGTTGTAGGTCTCGCCGTTCTCGCCCACGCCAATGGGGGCGATCACCGGGATCAGGTCTGATTGCGCGAAGGTCTGCAACAAAGTGGGATTGATCCGCACCGGTTCGCCGACGAAGCCCAGATCCAGCACCTTTTCGATATTGGAATCCGGGTCCTGGGTGGTGCGTTTCAATTGCCGCGCCTCGATCAGGCGGCCATCCTTGCCCGAGATGCCGACCGCAACACCGCCCGCACCATTGATAGCCGTCACCACCGATTTGTTGATGGAGCCCGACAGCACCATCTCGACAATATCCACGGTTTCGGCATCGGTGACCCGCAGGCCATCGATAAACGAGCTCTGGATTTTCAGACGCTCCAGCATGGCGCCGATCTGCGGACCGCCGCCATGCACCACCACCGGATTGATGCCCACCTGCTTCATCAGCACGACGTCGCGGGCGAACTGATCCGCCAGCGTGGCATCACCCATGGCATGGCCGCCGTATTTGATGACGAACGTCTGCCCGGTGAAGCGGCGCATATAGGGCAGCGCCTCGGCCAGGGTATGGGCGGTGTGTAATTGGTCTTCGTGTTGTTGCTCGGTCATGGCGCCGGTTTTACCTCACTCATGCCTCATCCGCCAGGGCGGCGATGGAGGCGCGGGCCTGTTCCAATCCTAAACGTTTGCTGGCCGAAGTGGCCAGAATTTCCGGATAGGCGGCGCCGTGACGGGCGATTTCGGCAGCCGCCGTCTGCTCTATCTTGGCCAGGGCGCCGGCTTTTTCCTTGTCCACCTTGGTCAGCACGACCTGGTAGACCACAGCCGCCTTATCCAGCAACTCCATCACCTTGCGGTCCGGGGCGCCGATGCCGCGGCGGGCGTCGATCAGCAGGCAGACTCGCCGCAGATTGGCCCGGCCCTTCAAATAGTCCTCGATCAATTGGTTCCAGCGCGCGATCTCTTCCTTGCCGGCCCTGGCATAGCCATAGCCCGGCAGATCCACCAGCATCAATTCCCCGCCCAGACGAAAGAAATTAACCTCCCGCGTGCGCCCCGGCGTGTTCGAGGTCCGCGCCAGGCTGTTACGGTTGGTCAGGGCGTTGAGAAAGCTGGATTTGCCCACGTTGGAACGGCCCGCGAAGGCCACTTCGGGCAGTTCCGCCTTGGGCAGCTGGGCCTCGGTCGCCACGCCCATGACGAATTCACATTCCTGGGTGAACAGCAGCCGACCGCGTTCGATGCTGGCTGCCGCCTTGGCCGCGTCTTCCTCTGTAAGGGCGTTATCGGCCATTTTACTTCGGCTTAATTGGCACGCCCATGCGCTTCATGATGATGTATTGCTGGGTCACCGAGAGCAGGTTGTTCCAGGTCCAATAGATCACCAGGCCGGCGGGGAAACTGCCCAACAGGAAGGTGAAGAACAGCGGCATGAACAGGAAAATTTTGGCCTGCACCGGGTCGGCGGGCTGTGGGTTCAGCAGTTGCTGGGCGTACATGGAGATGCCCATGAAGACGGGCCAGATGCCGATCATCAGAAACTGCGGCAGATCCCAGGGCGCCAAGCCAAACAGAGTGAAGATATACATCGGATCGGGCGCGGAGAGATCCTGGATCCAGCCAAAGAACGGTTGATGGCGCATCTCGATGGTTACGAACATAACCTTATAGAGGGCGAAGAACACCGGGATCTGCACCATGATCGGCAGACAGCCCGAGGCCGGATTGACCTTTTCCTTCTTATACAGGGCCATCATTTCCTGGTTCATCTTGGCCCGGTCGTCGCCGTGACGCTCCTTGAGCTTGGTCATTTCCGGCTGCAAGGCCTTCATCTTGGACATGGACTTGTAGGACTTGTTGGCCAGGGGGAAGAAGACCGCCTTGACGCAAACGGTCAGCAACAGGATCGCCAAACCGAAGTTGCCCAGCATCTTGAAGAAATAATCCAGGACGAAAAACAGCGGCTTGGTCAGAAAATAGAACCAGCCGAAATCCACCGCCAGATCAAAGCGGGCAATGCCCAGTTGTACTTCATAGCGGTCGAGGAGGTTGACCTCCTTGGCGCCGACAAAGACATTGCTGACGGTTTGCGCCGTCGCGCCCGGCGCGATCAGTTGCGGCGCCTGGGTCATGAAATCGGCCTGGTAGGTATCCTGTTTGTTCGGCTGGCTATAGCGGAAGGTGCCCGTGAACGGCTCCTTCTGATCAGGGATCAGAGCGGCCAGCCAATATTTATCGGTAATGCCGATCCAGCCGCCGGTGCTTTTCGTGGCGTCCGCCGGGCCCTCCTGCAGATCATCGTAATCGACCTCTTTCAAGGTATCGTTGAAAACCGCCAAGGGGCCTTCGTGCAGAATGTAAAAACCCAATGTATTGGGCGTATGGGTGCGCGCAATGCGGCCGTAGGGGTGGGTGGAAATGGCCTGGGTGGAATTGTTCTCCACCCGCTGGGTCACCGTCATCATGAAGTTGTCATCGATTTCGATAACCTGGATGAAGCGCACGCCCTCGCCGTTGTCCCAGCTCAGGGTCAGGGGCCGGGCTGGCTGCACCGAGGGGTGATCCGCCTGCCAGACCGTATTGCTGTCAGGCACCTTTAGCTCGCCGATAGGAACCCAGCCGAACTGGCCAAAATAGGGCCGTGGCGCGCCTTGCGGCGAAAACAGGGTAACGGCGGGGCTGCCTTCGTCAATCGTATCTTTGTAATCCAACAGGGTCAGATCGTCGATGCGGCCGCCCTTAAGGGCAATGGAACCGCCAAGGCGGGGACCGTTGACCGGCACGCGGGGTGATTGCTGCAACGCGGCATTGCGGCTGGTGCCCGGTGCGGCCGGCATGGCGGGGGCACCAGGAATGCTGCCCGTCGCGGCTACTCCAGGAGCGCCCGACTGCGCCGGCGCGGTGGGAATAAGCGATCCGTCCGGGCCTTGATTGGCTGTCTTTGCCTGCTCAGCGGCCTGTTCTTCCGCCAGCCTCTGCATGCGTTCCTGCCTGGGCGCCTCGAAAAAGAATTGAAAGCCAAGCAGGATCGCCAGGGACAGGCCAATGGCGATAATTAGATTACGTTGATCAGACATGTGGGGTCGCTTTATCGATTTCGTAGGATGACCGGTGGTGGGTCAGAGGGATATCGGTTGGAATGCCGGTTGTCGGCGCTATTGGTGAGGCTTGACGCCCAGGCACGGGATCAAAACCGTGGCCGCCCCAGGGATGACAGCGCAACAGGCGCCGCAGGGTCAGCCAGCTGCCGTGTACCGGACCATGAACCTGCAGGGCTTCCAGGCCGTAATGCGAGCAAGAGGGCAGATAGCGGCAGCGCCCGGGGATCAGGGGCGCCAACAGATAGCGGTAGGCCAGGATCAGGCCGCGCAGAAACAGGCTGATGAGGTTGCTCATGGCCGCGCCTGCTCCCTGCCGCCGGGCGTCAGACTTTCGGTCCGCCGCAACGCCACCAGCAAATCGGACAGCAGATCGGCATAAGGCCGGCGCAGGGTCGCCTTGCGCCCGATCAGCACATAATCATGGTTAGGGGCGGCATGCTTGGGCATCACTTCGGTCACGGCCGCGCGCAAACGCCGCTTGACGCGATTGCGCGCCACGGCGTTGCCGACTTTCTTACTGGCCGTGAAGCCAATACCCACGGTCGCCTCCTCTTTCTCGCCGGCGCCGCTGGCCCGCCCCTCGGCAACTTGCAGGACAAGTCCAGGCGCGGCGAACCGCCGGCCCGTTCTGGCAACGCGCAAAAAGTCCGCGCGCCTTTTCAGACGCACGAGCCCCATTTCATTGTGCCGCATTTCGCCGTGCCCCAATTCGTCACGCGCAGGTCCACCATGCCCAATATTCCACGGAAATTCGGGCCGGTTTTATCCTATGCCGAAAGTTGCTTGCGGCCCCTTGACCGGCGTTTTGCCAGAAGACGGCGACCACCAACGGTCGACATGCGATGACGAAAACCGTGCCGGCGTTTGCGAACCAGTCTGCTGGGTTGGAAGGTACGTTTCACCCCTCAACCTCCATTCAATTATCCGGCCCATCAGGGGCCAAAAACAAGACGCGCTGTATACGGTTTCAATGACCGGAAGTCAACGCCGCCAAGATGCCTTAAGGCGCAGTTTTATCACGGACGGAGAGGATTGGGGGCAAGAATTGGCAACGCGCGGTGCCCGCGTCATCACAATTTGCTTATGACCCCTGCAATTAACACTATTGCGCCCCTAGTTCAGGGTATGCTTTGCGCTATAGTCGCGTTGAAGATCTTATGTGGTGTAATGCCATGAGGGGCTAGGATCGGGTGGAAACGGAGGGTGACGACGCCAAGGCACCACCGCCGCCATTGCTGTCGTTGCGCCGGTTGTGGCCCCTGATGGTGCTGGCCGCCGGCCTGATCGGCTTTTTTGCCTTTGGCGGCGACAAATACCTCAGCCAGGATAGTTTGCGTTTGTACCGTGCCGATCTGGCTGCATACGTGGATCAGCACACGGTCTTCATGGCATTGTGCTATCTTGTCGCCTATATGGTGATGACGGCGTTTTCCCTGCCGGGCGGGTTGATCCTAACCGTGACGGGTGGTTTTCTGTTCGGCTCCATCATGGGCACGGCCCTGGTGGTGGTTGGCGCCACCCTTGGCGCCACGATCATTTTTCTGATCGCCAAAACGGCCGTGGGCGATCCACTGCGGGCCAGGGCAGGGCCGGCGCTGTTGAAAATGGAGGCCGGTTTTCAGGAAAACGCCTTCAACTATCTGTTGATATTGCGTCTGATACCGTTGTTTCCATTTTTTCTGGTCAATCTGGTGCCGGCCTTTCTCGGCGTGCGGCTGCGGGACTTTGTCCTGGCGACTTTCATCGGCATCATGCCCGCCACTTTCGTCTTCTCGCAAGTCGGCACAGGCCTGGACAGCCTGTTGGAGAGCGGCGATGAACTGACCGTCGGCTCGATCATGACAAACGATATCCTGGCCGCGATGATCGGCCTGGCGCTCTTGGCGGCGCTGCCCCTGCTGTACAAATTTTATCAGGCCCGCAAGCGGGATGGGGGCGGCTTGGCATGAGTGATGTCGAGGTCGATATCTGCGTCATCGGCGCCGGTTCCGGCGGCCTCAGCGTCGCCGCCGGGGCCAGCCAGCTTGGCGCCTCCGTCGCCCTGGTGGAACGTCACTTGATGGGCGGCGATTGCCTGAATTTCGGCTGCGTGCCCTCCAAGGCGCTGCTGGCGGCGGGTAAAGCGGCCCATAACATCGCGGAAGCGGGGCGCTTTGGCATTGCGGCGGAAAGCCCACGCATTGATCAAAAGGCCGTGCGTCAACACGTGCGCGACGTTATCGCAGGGATCGCGCCGCATGATTCCATCGAACGTTTTCGGGCCCTGGGCGTCAACGTGATCCAAGGTGCCGGGCGCTTCACCGGCCCTCGGGAGATCGAGGTCGATGGTCAGAGCATCCAGGCCCGCCGCTTTGTCATTGCCACCGGCTCCTCGCCCGTGGTGCCGGCCATACCGGGCCTTAAAGACGTGCCGTACCTGACCAACGAGACCCTGTTTGAATACGATCAACCGATGGCGCATCTGCTCGTTATCGGAGGCGGCCCCATCGGCGTTGGGATGTCCCAGGCGCACCGCCGCCTGGGCGTGGCGGTGACGCTGATCGAGAAAGCCCGGCTGCTGCCCAAGGACGATCCCGAATTGACCCAAGTGGTGCATGACCGCCTGGTCCGCGAAGGCGTGGAGGTGCTGACGGGCATCGGGGTCGAGGGAGTTGCCGCGCATGATGCAGGCGTGACCGCCCAGCTGGACAATGGCGACAGCGTATCGGGCAGTCATCTCCTCGTCGCCGCCGGGCGCCAGGCCAATGTGGCGGACCTGAACCTGGAAGCCGCCGGGGTCGAATATGGCCGCCGTGGCATCACGGTGGATGCCCGCCTGCGCACCACGAACAAGAAAATCTTCGCCATCGGCGATGTCGCCGGCGGTCTGCAGTTCACCCACGTGGCCGGGCATCACGCGGGCATCGTCATCCGCAATGCGCTGTTTCGCCTGCCCGCCAAGGCCAAACCGCCGGCCAATGTGCCCTGGGTCACCTATACGGACCCGGAGCTGGCCCATGTGGGCCTAAACGAGGATCAGGCGCGGGCCAGCGTCAGGGGAGGCAAGATCAATATTCTGCGCTTTCCCTTCGCCGAAAACGACCGGGCCCAGGCGGAACGGGACACGGACGGCCTGATCAAAATCATCACCGCCAAAAATGGCAAGATCCTGGGTGTCTCCATGGTCGGCCCCCACGCGGGTGATTTGATCCAGGCTTGGGTTTTAGCGGTGGAAAAGGGCCTGAAGATCGGCGCCATGGCCGGCATGATCTGGCCCTACCCTACGTTTGGCGAAGTCGGCCACCGCGCCGCCGGCAGTTATTTCATACCCAAACTGTTTACGGATCGCATGCGGGCGATCGTGAAGTTTTTGGCCAAGTTCGGCTAGAAGTCGCTAGGCGGTGGCACGCCACACGGCGCTAGGGCCGCCGTCACGGCATCCTTCAGGCGCGCCAGGCCGGCATCGTCGGTAGCTTCGCAGCGGACCACCAGGACCGGCTGGGTGTTGGAGGCACGCAATAGCCACCAACCATCAGGCGTCGAGACGCGGGCGCCGTCGACGTCGGAGAAATTGGCGCCCTGGGCGCGCAGGTCGGCGACGACTTCGTCGACCACCTGGAATTTCCGGGTGTCGTCGCAATCAAAGCGGACCTCGGGCGTATTGACCATGTGCGGTAGGCTGTCGCGCAATTCGGCGACGCTTTGGCCGGAGCGGGCCACGCTGTCCAAAAAGCGCACCGCCACATATAGAGCATCATCGAAGCCGTAATATTTATCGGCAAAGAAAATATGCCCGCTCATCTCGCCCGCCAGGGGGGAGCCGGTCTCGGCCATCTTGCTTTTGATCAGGGAATGGCCGGTCTTGTACATCAACGGCTGGCCGCCCAGGCGGGCGACCTCGTCAAACAGGATCTGGCTGGCTTTCACATCGGCGATGATCGTGCTGCCGGGGCGTTCGGCCAGCACATCACGGGATAGCAGGGCCAGCAACTGATCACCCCAGAGAATGCGTTCCTGGCCGTCGATCACCCCGATGCGGTCGCCATCGCCGTCAAAGCCGATGCCCAGATCCAGTTGGTCCGCTGATACCGCCGCCTGTAATTGCACCAAGTTCTCGGCCACGGTCGGGTCCGGGTGATGGGCCGGGAATGTGCCGTCGACAACCTCGTTCAGGGGCACATGGCGGCCCGGCAAACGGGCGATCAAATCGGGCAGAATGTCGCCGGCCACGCCATTGCCGCAGTCCCAGGCGACAGCCAAGGGAACATCCGTGGTATAGGCAGCCGCCAGTTCGTCGAGATAGGCCGGGCGCACGTCGTGATCTTCGACAACACCGGCGCCCTCCACCCAATCACCCGCTTCGGCCAAACGGCCCAAATTCTGGATCTGGTCTCCAAAGAATGCCTTGCCGCCCAGCATCATTTTGAAACCGTTGTAATCGGACGGATTATGCGAACCGGTGACCATGACACCGGCGTCGGCCTCTAGGTGATAGACTGAGAAATACAGCATGGGCGTGGGACCGCGGCCAACGCGCAGGGCATCGATGCCGGCGTCGTTCAGACCCCGCGCGACGTTTTCGGCCATCTCCACCGAGGTCAGGCGGCCATCGTAGCCAACCGCCACGCGTGTGCCGCCATTGCGCGCCACGACCGAGCCAAAAGAACGCCCAACCGCATAGGCATCCGCCGTCGACAGGGTATCGCCAACGATGCCGCGCACATCGTATTCGCGTAGGACCGAGGGGTGAAAACTGTGATTTTGCATAACTGACCTAACTGCCCATTCCCAGGGTTGGAATTCAGGGCTGGACCGCCGGGCGGCCGATGGAAACATAGCTGAAGCCGTGCTCGCGCATATTCGCCGGGTCGTAAATATTGCGCATGTCGATCATCACCGGTGCCTCCATCAACTCCTTCACCCGGGGTATGTCGAGCGCCCGGTATTCATTCCATTCGGTGATGATCGCCAGGGCACTGGCATCGGCCATGGTATCGTAGGCGTCATCGCAGAATTCGATACCGTCCAGCATGCCGCGTGCCTCGTCCATGCCTTCCGGATCATGGGCGCGCACCCGTGCGCCCGCCGCCAGCAGGGCGGGGATGATATCGAGGCTGGGTGAATCGCGCATATCGTCCGTATTCGGCTTGAAAGTGAGACCCAGAACGGCGATGGTCTTGCCCGACAACGAGCCACCACAGGCATCGATGACCTTTTGCGCCATGTCGCGCTTGCGCTGATCATTGACTTCCACCGTGGCCTTGACGATGTCCATGGGCAAATCAAGCCCCTCCGCCGTGCGCAGCAAGGCCAAGGTATCCTTGGGAAAGCACGAGCCGCCATAACCGGGGCCCGCGTGCAGAAATTTGCTGCCGATACGGCCGTCCAGGCCAATACCGCGCGCCACATCCTGAACGTCGGCGTCGACCTGCTCGCACAGATTGGCGATCTCGTTAATGAATGTGATCTTGGTGGCGAGAAAAGCATTGGCGGCATACTTGATCAATTCCGCTGTCTGTCGCGCCGTGAACATTACCGGCGTCTCGTTCAGAAACAGGGATCGATACAGCTCCCGCATGGCCTCGCGGGCACGTTCGCTTTCGGTACCGACCACGACCCGGTCGGGCCGCATGAAATCAGAGATCGCCGCGCCCTCGCGCAGGAATTCCGGATTCGAGGCCACGTCGAATTCCGCATCCGGCCTGGTCTCGCCGACAATCCGGGCCACTTCCGCGCCCGTGCCGACGGGCACGGTGGATTTGGTGACGATCACGGTATAACCGTCCAGCGCGGCCGCGACCTCGGCCGCTGCATCGAAGACATATGTCAGGTCCGCATGGCCATCGCCCCGGCGCGACGGCGTACCCACGGCGATGAAGACCGCATCCGCTCTCGCGACCGGTTGTTTCAGGTCGGTCGTGAATGACAACCGGCCGGCGGCGACGTTGCTTGCCACCAGTTCTTCCAGACCGGGTTCAAAAATAGGTATCCGGCCCGCCAGCAAGGCCGCGATCTTGCTGGTGTCCTTGTCGACACAGGTTACGTCATGGCCGAATTCCGAAAAACAGGCCCCCGATACCAGCCCAACATAACCGGTGCCAATCATGGTCACGTGCATACTGCAATCCGCCTCAAATTCTTATGCTGCTCACCGCTGCGCGAGCTTAGTTGTCTTTTGTTATTTCCGATAAATATTGTCCAAGGCCCTGCCGCAGGTCGTCCCGGTCCAGACCAAAGGCGACGGTTGCCTGCAAGAACCCCAGTTTGTCGCCACAGTCAAAGCGCGTGCCTTCGAAGCGCAGACCATGGAAGGGCTGCGCGCCAATCAATTGGGCCATGGCGTCGGTCAATTGGATTTCCCCGCCGGCGCCTTTTTCCTTGCGGCCAAGATACTCAAACACCTCAGGCATCAGGATATAGCGTCCGATCACGGACAGGGTGGATGGCGCCTCGGCCGGGTCGGGTTTTTCCACCAGGCCCCGAACCTCGGCCAGATGACCGTCGTCCTCACCCACATCCAGGATACCGTAGCGCGAGGTATGTTCACGCGGCACATCCATCACCGCCACCATGTTGCCCCCAGTCTCGGCGGCGGCATCCGCCATTTGCTTCAGACAGGGCGTTTTGCTTTGGATCAAATCGTCGGCCAGCAAAACGGCAAAAGGCTCATCACCCACCAGGTTGCGGGCGCACCAGACCGCGTGACCCAAGCCAAGGGGTTCCTGTTGCCGGGTATAGGCAACCTGTCCGGCTGGTGGAATCGCGGCCCGCAACGCCGCCAATTCCTCTGCCTTGTCACGCGCGGACAAAAGATCTTCCAATTCATAGGAGTGATCGAAATGATCCTCGATCGCCGCCTTGCCCCGGCCGGTGACGAAAATAAATTCCTCCACCCCCGCCGCAGCGGCCTCTTCAACCGCATATTGGATAAGGGGCTTATCCACGATGGGCAGCATTTCCTTGGGCAATGCCTTGGTCGCCGGCAGAAACCGCGTGCCCAGGCCGCCCACTGGAAAAACCGCTTTGCGTACGCGCATGTCTATCCCAACTACTTCAGATGCTGTGCAATAATCCTGCAACGAGCTTCTGCCATGGGCTGGGCGGCAGCGCAAGATGCGCATTCACACTCTGAGCAATAAATCCTTGGCTTGATTGATTTTTGCCGCCAGATACGAGGAACCGCCCTTGTCGGGATGCAATTTTAGCATCAGCCGCTTGTGGGCCTCGCGGATCTCGGAGGGGGAGGGGTTGATGTCCAGGCCCAGGACCTCGCGGGCCTCGTCCGGGGTCATGGCGCCGCCCGCGGCTGGATTCCCGCCAGCGTAATCCGCGCTGTCCTGGTCGCCGGTCTGTTGCCGCCACTCGGGCCCTTGAGTGCGGTCCAGATAGGCTTCCAGGATTTGCGCCGCTTCGCCGTCACGGCGCCGGCATTCGTCCAGCAGATCAATTAACTGGGTCAGGTTCAGGTCGTTCAGTTCGCGGCCCGCAAAAGTGCCTTGCAGCACCTCCCCCCGCATGGCGCCGCTGTCGTGATCCAGGGTCATGCGCAGGTACTCCGTTTCCACTTTGGAGCTGCGCCCAGTGGCAACACCCGGCCCGCGGCTCATGCGCGGCCCCAACTTGGGCAAAGCCCAACGGCGCAGGAAACCGGCGGCGACAAATGCCAGCGGCAGCCCCAGGGCAAAGCGCCCGGTCAACAGGAAGAACAAGGCTGCGGCGGCACAAATGCCAAAGCCCAGATAGCGCAGGGCCTTGGCCAGGAATTTCGGATCGGCGTTCAGCAGCATTTTGCCAACCAATCCCAGCGCGCCCAGCAGGCAGACGCCCAATATGAAATAGCCGATCATGACGCCTTTGATCCAACTTGATGGGCGATTTGCAAGATTTCCTGTCCCTTGCCGCGGGAGAAATCGGCCAGGGCCTTGCGCCCGCCGGCGGCGTAGACCGCCACAGCGGCCAGCAAATCGCGCAATTGCGCCGCCGAGTTGGCGTCGAAACGGCAATAGGCCCCCCGGGTCAGGGTCGCGATCTGTTTGAAGGCACGGCTGGCCGTCGGCTCCAGGCCTTCATGAAACAGAAAACAGGGCACGCCAAGCATGCCCAGTTCGCCGGCCACGGCGCAAACCCGGTCCACGTCTTCTTCCAGACAATCGCCCACGAAGACCAGGGCGTTGATCCGCTTCTTAGCGGTTTCGCGCACCGCATAGCGCAACAGGCGTTCCACTTGGGTCTGCCCGCCTAGGCAGCGCACCTTGGTCATATAGGGGATCAGATCGGCGGAGGTGGAAACCCACGGCGTGGCGCGGAAATCCTTGTAGCCCCGATAATAGGCCAACTGCACGTCCAGTCCGCCCAGGGTCGCGGTCTGGGCAAACATATCGCCCTGAATTTGACAGGCGGTATCCCAACTCGGCTCCCGGCTGGCGGTAGCGTCCATGGCGAACAGCAACCGACCACGGCTGCTTGCGGCGTGGGCCGTGGGCGTGGCGGCCAGTTTGTTCAGAAAATCCTGAACCCCAGTATTGCCGCCCGACTCTGTTATGTCGCGCTTATCTTTCGCCATTAGTATATTACATTGTATGCAGCGGCGGCTTGTCCAGGGCCTATTCGACGATAATTTTGACGTCCGGATTGAAGGCGTGAAAGGCAAAGGCGAAATCAACCCGGTAGTTGACATCGACCAGTTTGCCATCCTTCCCGCGCCGCTGCACCAACACGTTGCCGGCCTCCCGACCTTCCGCGATAACCATACTGTCCAGAGCTGAATTCTGGCCATATTCAAACGTTAGAATCAGTCCGTCCTCTGTCTCTATGCGTTCCTTGATCTGCAGGAAATCCACCGACCAGGCCCGCTTGCCCACAGCCACCACGCGCGCCAAGGGCGCAATGACCTCCGGCAATTTGCCCCGGTACAGAAACGGCGTGTGGGCGGAATCATAGCCCTGGTAGGGATTCATGCCGTAGCGGCGCATATCAGGGTCGGTTGGCACCAGCACCTCACCCTTGGGGGCACGAGCCTTAAACTTGGCGAAGGATTCCAGACGGGCAGGCAGAAAGCGCAATTTTTGCCCTGTCCTCTCACCAATAATGGCCTCGCCGGTAAACTGCTGCCACCAGCTTTCACTCTGGCGGTCGTACATCACCAGATCCGAATAGCGCAGTTTGCCCGTGGTGCCGAATTCCAAGGTAACCCCGTCCACCCGGCGGTCAAACACCACCGCCGCATTGCACAACGGACAGAACGTGACCGCCACCGGCACCCCGTCGATGACATCATTGACGATTTCATGCCAGATCAAAATTGACAGGGGATAGGCCCGGCTTTTGCCATTGACGGTCAGCCCCACCACCGGCTCGGTCGGGGCGAAGTTCTTGGCCGCGCCCACCGCCAGATAGCGCGGTTCATCAATGGAGGGGATGCGGTCCTTGGTGACCCCGCCGGACATGATCTGATCGAACGGAACGGCGTGTTTGGTGAAATCCGTATTGGGCCATTCCCGGCTCCATTGCCCCGGATTTGCCTGGCTCAATCCCGGAGCCATGACAATGGCCAGGGCGGCCATGGCAGCCAAGACCATCGGGGCCGCGATCATCAGAAAGGGTCGCATGAGGGTACCTCCAATTTATTTTCAACCATGTTCGCCGCCCAGATGGTCGCGTGCAAGTCACAGGTTCTTGACCTGAACCATTCCGCGGGCCAAGTTGCGCGCCATGATTGATCGTGTAGACAGTATCGTAGTCGGGGCCGGCGTGGTTGGTCTTGCCATCGCCCGACAACTGGCCATGGCCGGTGATGAAGTCATCGTCCTGGAGGCCGCTGATATCATCGGCAGCGGCACCTCTTCGCGCAACAGCGAGGTGATCCACGCCGGCATCTATTATGCCAAGGACAGTCTGAAGGCCCAATTCTGCGTTGCCGGCAAGGCCATGCTGTACGAGTATTGCGCCGCCCATGGTGTCGGCCACCGCAATTGCGGCAAGTTGATCGTCGCCACCTCCGCCGAAGAACTGGAAATACTTGACGGCATCAAGGCCAAGGCGGCGGCCAATGGCGTCGACGATCTGTATGAAATCAGCGCCGAAGAAGCCGTGGCGCAGGAGCCGGCTTTGTCCTGCACGGGCGCCCTGGTCTCCCCCTCCACCGGCATAATCGACAGTCACGGCCTGATGCTGGCCTACCAGGGCGATGCAGAGGACCATGGCGCCGTCATCGCCTTCAACAGCCGCGCCATCGGCGGCCGGGTTCTGGCCGACGGCATCGCCATACGGGTCGCCGATAGCGCCGGGGCCGAAATGGAGTTGGCCTGCACGCGCCTAATCAACGCCGCCGGGCTCTACGCCCAACCTCTGGCGCGCACTATCGAGGGGCTGGATCCGGCGACCGTGCCGGCGTTGTATTATTGCAAGGGCAACTATTTTTCGCTGGCCGGCAGGCAACCATTTTCACGGCTTATTTATCCGGTGCCGGCCTCCGCCTCCCTCGGCGTTCATCTGACCGTTGATCTGGCTGGTCAGGCCCGGTTTGGCCCTGATCAGCAATGGCTCGACGACGAGATCGTCGATTTGTTCGCGCCTATTGATTATGTGGTGGAACCCGCTAGGGGGGCGGTCTTTTACGAAGCCGTGCGCCGCTATTACCCTGCCTTGCCGGACGATTCGCTACATCCCGCCTACAGCGGCATGCGGCCCAAGCTGCAACGCCCGGGTGGCGGGGTCGAGGATTTTTTGATTCAGGGGCCTGAAAGCCATGGTGTTGCGGGATTGATTAATCTTTACGGCATTGAATCGCCGGGTCTGACATCGTCCCTGGCAATCGCCGAACATGTGGGCGCGCTGCTGACTGATTGAACTTTCGACCGCATTTTCCGGGCGCCGCTTGCGGCCCAGGCTGGGCAATGAGATAGTCCGCGTGAGGATTTTGATAATGAGAATAGGCAGAGTTTCAATGCGCGGTTTCTTTAAAGGTTTGCGGCGGGGTCCATTGCTGGCGTTGGTCAGTGCCTCGGTTATGGTCATGGGCTTGCCGATGACCCAGGCCAGCGCCGAGGGCCGTTACAATGATTGGGAAGTATGGACCTCTGCCGCCAATGCGGTGCTGCCGGCAAAACGAGGGAAGTTGGGACCGATTCGCGCGAATATCGCGGCAGGTGCGGCCTTTGTGCCCGAATATATGGGCTCTGACAGCATCACCGCCAAGGCTCTGCCCCTGCTTGATGTCAATTATGCCGGCACCCTTTTTCTTTCGACACAGCAAGGCATCGGCTGGAATATGTGGCGCAAGCGGACCTTGCGGGCCGGCCCCAGGATCACTTTTGATTTCGGCCGCGATGCCGCCGATGCGCCCAGTCTAGCCGGTTTGCCGGATATTGAACTGGGCACCGAGGTCGGCCTATTTTTCGAGGGTTTTGTCGCTTCCTGGCGCTTTAAGGGCGACCTGCGCCAGGAGGTCGGCGGCGGCCATGGCGGCTTTTTGTTAAACGGCGAAGCGGCCTGGGGCAGCCGCTGGTCGAAGAATGCCTCAATCATCCTGGGCTTGCGTACAACCTATATGGACAACACTTATGCCGAAAGCTATTTCGGCGTAGCAGCGGCCAACTCCAGCGCTGGCCACGCGACCTATACGCCAACCGGTGGGTTTCGCGACGTCAACGCCTATGTCCAACTGGTTTATGACATTACTCAGGCTCTTTATGTAGCCACGGAACTGCGCGGCACTGTCTTGATGGAACAGGCCGCGGACAGCCCCCTTGCCGAGAGTGATGGCTTCTTCACCGGCTCAGTCATGATCGGCTACCGATTTTAATGGCTGCCAGGCCAGACAACAAGGTTACGGCGCGTGCGGTTCGCACCGCCGCCCAGGCGCGCCGTATCGTGAAGCAACGCGGCCTGGACTACGTCAAGGTTGGCGTGTTTGATGCTGACGGCGTCCTGCGGGGCAAGTTCATGGGCGCCGAGAAATTCTTATCGGCGTTGGACAATGGTTTCGGCTTTTGCGACGTGGTTCTGGGCTGGGACAGCGCCGATCAGTTGTACGACAATACCGCCTATACTGGTTGGCATACGGGCTATCCAGACGCCCAGGTCCGCATTCTACCCGACAGCTGTCGCGAGCAGCCGTTTGATTTCGATGGCCGAGGGCTGTTGTTCCTGGGCGAATTCGCGGGTTCGGCGGAGGCAATCTGTCCCCGTGCCGTGCTGCGCCGGACCGTGGCGCGGGCCAAGGACATGGGGCTCGCGGCCACGGCGGCATTGGAGTATGAATTCTTCCTGTTCGATGAGACGCCGGCAAGTGCTGCCGCCAAGGGTTATCGGGATCTGCAGCCGATCACGCCAGGCAATTTCGGCTATTCCGTCCTGCGCACCTCGACCTGGGCTGATTTTCATGGCGCTTTGCTGGCACTGTGCCGGGATATGGATTTTCCCCTGGAGGGTCTACACACAGAAACGGGGCCAGGCGTATTGGAGGCCAGCATCGACAAGGATCTGGCCATGGCGGCGGCGGATAAGGCGGCGCTGTTTAAGACCTTTGCCAAGGCCGAGGCGCAACGTCATGGGCTAATGGCGACCTTCATGGCGAAGTGGTCGCCCGACTATCCGGGCCAGTCGGGCCATATCCACCTCTCGCTTAATAAGATCAAAGGCGGCCGATCGGCCTTTTACGATGCCAAGGCGGAAGGCGGCATCAGCCCGACCATGCGGCACTTCATCGGCGGGCAACAGGCCTTGATGCCGGAACTCCTCGCCATGATCGCGCCGACCGTGAATGCCTATACCCGGCTGATCCCCGGCTTTTGGGCCCCGACCGAGGCCACCTGGGGGCTGGATAACCGGACCTGCGCCTTACGCGTGATCGACGGCGGGGCAAAATCGCAACGGGTCGAATTCCGGGTCGCCGCCGCCGATGCCAACCCCTTCTTGGCCCTGGCCGCCGCCCTGGGCGCGGGTCTGTGGGGGATCGAACACAAGATCGAACCAACCGCGCCCGTCCGCGGTAATGCCTATGACCAGCCTCAGCCCAAACACCTGGCCCTGCCGCAAAGCTTGGGCGAGGCGGCCCAGCGCTTGGCAGGTTCAAAACCGGCGCGGGCTCTCTTTGGCGATGCCTTCGTCGAACATTTTGCCGCCTCGCGTGATTGGGAAGAGCGGCAAAGCCGCCGCGCCGTGACGGATTGGCAATTGCAACGCTATTTTGAGATCATCTAGCGCGACTTATAATTTCACATAATCTTGCCGCAACGTAACATTCAAATGCCCCGGCAAGCTGTGGCGACAGAATCTGGCGAATTGCATCAACTATGCGTCAACTAATTGAAATTTAACGAATTTCCTGTGAAATATAGACTGACTTCAAAGCCTATTGGGGATTTTCGCAATGTCCGTGTTCACCGCTAAAAGTTTCCGTAATCATGAGCAGGTTTTGTTTCATCAAGACCCTGCCAGCGGCCTGAAAGCCATCATCGCCATTCACGATATAACGCTTGGCCCCGCCTTGGGCGGCTGCCGCTTTTGGTCCTACGACGATGAAGGCGCCGCTCTGGATGATGTGCTGCGCCTTTCGCGCGGTATGACGTACAAAGCAGCGCTGGCCGGTCTGTCGTTCGGCGGTGGCAAGGCAGTGATCCTGGCGCCCGATCAGGACGGAAAAAGTCCGGCGCTGTTGCAGGCCTTTGGCCGCTTTGTCCATGGCCTGGCCGGCCGCTACATCACGGCGGAGGACGTTGGCACCTCGCCCGCCGATATGGAAATCGTTCACGGCATCACCCCGTATGTGGCGGGCGTGGCCGAAGGCGGCGCGGGCGACGGGGATCCTTCACCGGCCACGGCATGGGGCGTGTTCCATGGCTTGCGCGCGGCGGTGGCGGCACGCTTGGGGGGCGGCGATTTGCAGGACCTGCATGTGGCGGTGCAGGGTCTGGGCCATGTGGGCGGCCATCTGGCGCAATACCTAGCCGACAGGGGCGCGCTGCTGACCGTGGCCGACTTGGACACGACCCGCCTGGCCTGGGCCAAGCGTGATCTAGGCGCACGGGTAGTGGACGTGAATGCCATTTATGACGTGGCGGCGGATGTCTTCGCCCCGAACGCCATGGGCGGCATTATCAATGACGAGACCATTCCGCGCCTAGCCGCCAAGGTGGTGGCGGGGTCGGCCAACAATCAACTGGCCGAGGACCGCCACGGCGCCGATCTGGCGGCGCGCGGTATCCTGTATGCCCCCGACTATGTGATCAACGCGGGCGGCATTATCAATATCAGCCATGAAGGCCGGGCCTATAACAGGGATGCGGCCATGGCGCATTGCGCCCGCATCCACGATACCTTGGCCGAGATCTTCCAACGCGCCGAACGCGAAGGCCGTCCCACCAACGAAGTCGCCGATCAGTTGGCCGAAGAGCGCATCGCCAGGCACAAGGCGGGGATGGACGAGGGACAGTTGCGGTCGGCGGCCGGATAAGCAGCCACAGACACAGCGTCCCGCCGATGCTACCCTGACACGGTGATTTGTTGTTGATCAACTGGAGAACCGGGTGCCAAGGGTTACAGTTCATGGCGTGACCGCCCATTACGCCGACCTTGGACAGGGCACGCCGGTCTTGTTGGTGCATGCCGCCACCAACCATGGCGGCCAATGGGATCAGGTGCGCGCCGCCATGGCGGCTGACGTAGGCAACGAATTCCGCTACCTGCTGCCCGATCTTTTCAACAGCGGCAAAACCGCCGCCTGGCCCCTTGCCCGTATGCTGACCTTCGATGACGAGGCAGACATCGTACTTGCCGTGATGGCGGCGATTGGCGAACCGGTACATTTGCTGGGCCATTCCTATGGCGGTGCCGCGGCTCTTCGCGCCGCCGTCAGAGATGCCAACGCCGTAGGTTCGCTCTGCCTGATCGAACCCGGCGGCTGCCCGCTGTTGGCGGCGGCGGGCCGACAGGCCGAGTATGATGAATACGCGGCCATCATGAACGCGTTCCTCGGGGCCCAGGACCGTGGCGACCCGGTCACGGCCTGGCGTGATTTCCTGAACTATTATCGCGGCAGGCCGGATGCCTGGGACAGCCTGGATTCCGAGACCCAAGGCAAAATTCTTGCCAAAAGCGAAAGCCAGCGTCAGGTTTACGCCGCGCAAATGAACAATCCAACCACTTTGGACGAGTTGCGCGCGTTGGAGACCGCAACTCTGATCATTACGGGCGGGCAAACAACCGCGCCGGAGCGTGCGGTCTGCGAGGTTCTTGCCACCTACTTACCCAATGCGGCACTGCATACCATCGCGGGTGCCGGCCATCCCATGCCCGTATCACACCCGGCCCAGGTTGCCGCCGCCTTGTCGCGGCATATTCTTGACAACGGCCAACCGCGATAATCAAGCAGCCTGGGCCGTTTCCGCCACGCGTTCCTTGGGCCAGGTCACGTAAACCGTTGTACCCTGATCCACCGCACTGGTGATCCGAATGCTACCGCCGTGCAGGCCCACCAGCGATGCGCATAATGGCAGGCCCAGTCCCGCACCGCCTTCGGCGCTGGTCAACAGGTCCGTGGCCCGATGAAATGGCCGCATCACCAAGTCTAGTTGATCACGCGGCATGCCGCAGCCGGTATCGGAGATTTTGATTTCCACCTCTCCGGTGCTTATTCGTCTGGCAGCGACAATGATGCGGCCACCGCTTTCTGTGAATTTTACCGCATTGGACAGCAGATTAATCAAGATTTGTTTCAAGGCGGCGCTATCAGCCACGATCGCCGGAAGGTCCGGGGAAACATTAATTTCCAAGGCAATGCCCTTCTGATCGGTTCTTGGCCCAATCAGGTTGCGCAAGGAGGCAACGGTGGTATCCAATGCGATCTCGCTTTCCGTCAGAGCGAATTTTCCTGTATCGACCCTGGACAATTCCAATACATCGTTGATGATGTTCAACAGACATTGGCCGCTATGATGAATGTCGCGGCTGTAATCCTTGTAGGTTTCGTTGCCAATCGGGCCAATCGCTTCTTCCCGCATTAATTGGGAAAACCCAAGGATGGCGTTCAGTGGCGTACGCAATTCATGGCTCATGTTGGCTAGGAACTCGGTCTTTGAACGATCCGCCAATTCGGCCTGTTGCATGGCCTGAATCAATTTAGCCTGGCCACGGCGCATGCTGTCGAGACCGCGCCAGAATAGTAATCCAATACAAAAAGCGACGACCAGCAAAACTGGCAGCATGACCCTCAGCATTTCTTGGCCGGGCCGATCAACCTGCCATACAAGAGCACCGAATAGGTCGCCGTCCGTAGTGCGCAATGGGAAAAGTCCCGCGGGATCATCTGCTTCGACATAGCGGAGATGCAGCAACCCAAAATCACCGCCGGTAGTGCGCAACAACCGCTCGTCCAATGGCCGCAGGAACGCCGCGACAAAGCCGTTTGACGCAGTGTCGGAAACCTTTACTCGCATCTCCGTCGTATGGGCCTGGATAACACCGGCCGAAGCGAAATAATATTTGCCAGCCAACTTAACGAAACCGGTGACGGCAACGTACTTACCATCCACCATGCGCCGTGCCGACTCTATCAGTAAATCCAAGCCACCCCTGAAATAGACCGAGGTGTCCATCATCGGCGCGCTGGGTATTAGATTTGAATCGCGCATATGGCGCATCATCTTGTTGTCGGGCCCAATCACCAAAGAACCCGTAATTCCAAATGTGTCGCGCAAATGCTCGGCATCGCCGAAGTTGCTGTCGTACCAGGCAGTGTCCAGGTCCAGTGCTAGATTTTGATAGGCCTCGTCCCACAAGACGTAATCGGTGGTTAGTCTTTGCATGCTTCGCATCTGCATTCTCACCGCCGTTTCGACAAGATGCAGTGAATCCTTCAACGCGATCCGGTCCTGGCTATGGCCGAACCAAAACAATGAAAACAACATTGATACCAGGCAAACGGAGATTAGGCCGCCAAGCAGCCGCATTTGCTTTCGCAAGCTGCCGCGGCTCGCGAGGGCAGTATTTTCCGACCCTAGTTTCCCCTGTTCTTGACCGTCCATACTCGGAATTTCAGTCATCATGACTGCCCTGCCAACCTTCCCCAGGTCAGTGAGTTTCGAAACAAACAAAACACTCTAGAATTAGATTTTGCAGTCTTTTTTAAATAAATTATTAAATTCCAGATTATTATTTGATATTACATATTATTTATATGTTTTCAGCGCCATTGATTGAAAAACTACTTATATTATGTCGAATTATATTGATCTGAAAAAATAAATACTTAAATTGATCTACACCCAAAGATATATGTGGAAGGCAGTCTTCGCTTTCGCGGAGCCGGTTGGCTATGCCTGATCAGGTTAACCGACTGGACGCCCTGGATCCGGCTGCCAACACCCGCTCAATGGGGAAAGTGACAAGCACCGTCGTGCCCTGGTTCACTTCGCTGGTGATGTGCATCGTGCCACCATGTAGGGTCACCAAAGAGGCGCTCAGGGGCAGACCCAAGCCGGCGCCGCCTTCCGAGCGGTTAAGCGGACCTTCAACTTGGTGAAAGGGCCGCATGATCAAATCCAGCTGATCCTTCGCCACTCCACAACCGGTATCAGAGACCGAAATTTCCACTTCGCCATTACGATTTCGCGCCGCGCGTACATTAACGGCCCCCCCAGGCGGGGTGAATTTCACCGCGTTGGAGAGCAGATTGATCAGGATTTGCTTCACCGCGCGATTGTCGGCATAGATCGCCGGCAGGTCCGGCGGAATATCGATGTCCAAACTTATCGCCTTCTCCCGCACCCGTGTATCGATCAATTGGCGAAGCGCGTCGATTATCACCGCCAGTTCAATCTTTGTTTCCTGCAGGACGACCTTGCCCGTTTCAACCTTGGACAGTTCCAATACGTCGTTGATGATATCGAGCAGTTGCCGGCCGCTATCATTGATGTCGGCGCTATAGCCCTTGTAGTGCTCATTCTCCAAGGGGCCGAATGTTTCTTCCCGCATCATCTCTGAAAAGCCGATGATGGCATTCAGGGGCGTACGCAGCTCATGGCTCATGTTGGCCAGGAATTCCGTCTTGGAACGATCCGCCATCCACGCCTGTCGCGTTGCCTGCAATAATTCAGCCTGATGCCGCCGCATATTCTTCAGCACATACCAACCAAGGATGGCGATGAACACGATGATCAGCAGCAGTCCAGGCAGTATAACCCCCAGTACATATCGGCTGGGCCGGTCAATTGACCAGCTTAAGTTGCCAAAGTTCAGGCCATCCAAGGTAATCAACTGCAAGCTGGCCGCCGGATCGCCGGCGGCCGTAAGGCGTAGGTCCCGGAGGCCATAATCCTTGCCAAGGGTTTGCAGCAGTTCGCCGTCCAGAGGCTGCATGAAAGCCGCCATATAGGCATTGGCCGGCGTCACGGCAGCCTTGTCCAACAGCTCGTTTGAATCGGGGTGCACGGCTCGGACGGCGGCGAAATAAAGCTGGCCATCTATCTTGACGTAGCCGGTGGCAGCCTCGAATTTACCATCGACCAACTGCCGCGCGTCTTTAATAAGGCCGTTCATACCGCCGTTGAAATAGACGGACGTATCCAGATGCGGCGCATTTTCGACTGGCTCCGAATTACGCATGTGCCTTTTTATTGCACCATCCGGCCCGATCACGAACGACCCGGTAATGCCGAAACTGTCGGCAAGATATTCGGCATCGGCAAAATTTGCGTCGAACCAATCGGGATCAAAGGTTTCCGTCAAATTCAGATAAGCCTCGTCCCACCAAGTATAATCAGTCAACAATTTTTGCAGGCTGTTGAACTGAACGCTGAGGGCGGTTTTGGCAAGATGGCGCGCGTCCGCCAGGGCTATTTTGTCCTGGCTTTGGGCGGACCAAAATAATAAGGCAACGGTCAGAGCGAGACTGGCGGCCAGCAGGCAGGCCAGCAGACGCATCTGCCCCACCAGGGCGCGACTGGAAGGCGTTGGATCGTCTTGCCGCCGCACGGATGCGGAATTTTCACGCTCGGCATTGATCAGCTCGATCACCATGGCGATCTCTTCGTTCCCTAGAAAATTCTAGCGCTCGTGGACGAGCCCAATAAATGTACTAACCCGAATTATTCATGAGAGGGCGCAAGATTGCTGGCGAGCGTAGATTAA
>CAYWYB010000020.1:14522-28831 GCA_964462145.1 uncultured Rhodospirillaceae bacterium | reverse complement strand
ATTAATGGGCGGCCGGGATGGGGGAGTGGGTGGTTCAGCCAAGCAAATGATTAAGTGTCATGAAATTTCTCGATCAGGCCAAGATCTACGTATTCAGCGGCAAGGGCGGGCACGGCTGTGTCAGCTTCCGGCGTGAGAAATTCGTCGAATACGGCGGTCCCAACGGCGGCAACGGCGGCAAGGGTGGCGACGTGGTGGTCGAGGCAGTGGAAAACCTCAACACCCTGATCGATTACCGCTACCAGCAGCATATCAAGGCCAAGAACGGCCGTCCTGGCATGGGCACCTCGCGCACCGGCGCAGGCGGCGATGATGTCGTGGTCAAGGTGCCCGTGGGCACGCAGATCCTGGACGAGGAGCGGGAGCATATACTGGCCGACCTGACCGAGCCCGGGCAAACCATCATCCTGGCCAGGGGCGGCCATGGCGGCCGCGGCAATGAAAGCTTCAAATCCTCCACCAACCGGGCGCCGAGGCAGTTCGAACAGGGTGGTGAGGCCGAGGAAATGACCGTCTGGCTGCGCCTGAAACTGATCGCCGATGCCGGCCTGATCGGCCTGCCCAATGCGGGCAAGTCCACATTACTGACCACGGTCAGCCGGGCCCGGCCCAAGATTGGCGCCTATCCCTTCACCACGCTGTATCCCAATCTGGGCGTGGCCCAGGCCGGCGAGCGCGAGGTTATTCTGGCCGATATTCCGGGCCTGATCGAGGGCGCCCATGAAGGCGCCGGCCTGGGCGACCGTTTTTTGGGCCACGTGGAGCGCTGCCGCGCCCTGCTGCATCTGGTTGATGGCACGGCGGACGATGTCGCCGCCGACTACCGCACCGTGCGCGGCGAGTTGGATGCCTACGACGCCGGTCTGCCCGACAAGTTGGAGCTGGTTTGCCTGAACAAATGCGATGCCCTGACGGACGACCTTATCGCCGAGCGCAAGGCCGAGCTGGCGGCGGCATGCGGCCATGAGGTGCATGTCATATCCGGCGTCTCGGGCAAGGGTCTGCCCGAGCTGCTGGCCGAACTGGCAAGTGCAATTGGCCCGGCGGCAGCGAAAGATGACGTCGAAGAGGCCCCGGAAACAGCCGGCACGGCGGCCAGCGGTACCGGGGGCTGGCAGCCATGAGTGAGCGGCTGCGCCAAGCCAAACGGGTGATCATCAAGATCGGCTCGTCCCTGTTGGTGGATCAGCAGACGGGTGCGCTGCGCCGGGACTGGCTGGACGCCCTGGCCGATGATGTCGCGGTTTGCCGGCAACGCGGTCAGGATGTTCTGCTGGTATCTTCCGGTGCCATTGCCCTGGGCCGGCGCAGCCTGGACCTGGGCGCGCGCAGTCTGCGCCTGGAAGACAGCCAGGCGGCGGCGGCGGCGGGGCAGATCCGCCTGGCCCATGCCTATCAGGAAAGCCTGGCCCGCCATGCGGTGCCCGTGGCGCAGATCCTTTTGACCGGTGACGATACGGAACGCCGCCGGCGCTATCTGAATGCCCGCAATACCCTGCTGGCGCTGCTGAGCCATGGCTCGGTGCCGGTGGTCAATGAAAACGACACCGTGGCCACGGAGGAAATCCGTTTCGGCGACAATGACCGCCTGGCGGCCCGTGTGGCGGCCATGATCGGGGCTGATTGCCTAGTGCTGCTGTCCGATATCGACGGTCTATACAGCGAGGATCCACGGCAAAACGGCGGCGCTGAATTCATCGCCGAGGTGGCCGAGATCACGCCGGAGATCGAGGCCATGGCGGGCGCCACGGGCAGCCATGACGGCAGCGGCGGCATGGTGACCAAGCTGCAGGCGGCCCGCATGGCGGCTCAGGCGGGCTGTTCCATGGTCATCGCCGACGGCAGGGCAGCCCATCCCATCGCGGCCCTGGAAGATGGCGGAAAAGGCACCTGGTTCACCACCTCGGCCACGCCGGCCAGTGCGCGCAAGCGCTGGATCGCCGCCAGTCTGCACGCCAGGGGCTCGATCACCATTGATGCTGGCGCCGCCCGGGCCTTGAGCCAGGGCAAGAGTTTGCTGCCCGCCGGCGTGACGGAGGTGGAGGGTGATTTTCAGCGCGGAGATGCGGTGGTCGTGCGCGATCCCGACGGTGTCGCCCTGGGCCGCGGCCTGACAGCCTATTCCACTGCCGATGCCCGGCGCATCAAGGGCCACCGCAGCAGTGAAATTCAGTCTATTCTTGGCTTTCTCGGTCGGGAGGAAATGATCCATCGCGACGACTTGGTGCTGGGTTAGAGTGAACTGGTTGGATTCAAAGGGAACAAGACAATGAGCACGGCGGAAAACACAGCTCAATCTAGGGCGGATGATTTGCAACAACAGATGCTGAAGCTGGGCGCCGATGCCCGCGCGGCGGCGATGATTCTGGCCAAGACCCCGACCGAGGCCAAGAACCGCGCCCTGTCGGAAGCCGCCGCCGCCATGCGCAACGGCGCAGAGGCAATCCTCGCCGCCAACAAGATCGATATGACGGCAGCGGAAGAGCGCGATTTGACCCCGGCCCTGCTCGATCGTCTGTTGCTGACCGAGGATCGTATCGAGGCCATGGCCAGTGGCCTGGATGCGATCATCGAACTGACCGACCCCGTGGGCGATACCATGGCCGAGTGGGACCGGCCCAACGGTCTGCGCATCGCCCGCGTGCGGGTGCCCCTGGGCGTGATCGGCATCATCTATGAATCCCGTCCCAACGTGACGGCGGATGCGGGCGCGCTTTGTTTGAAGTCAGGCAACGCGGCCATTCTGCGCGGCGGTTCGGAAAGTTTCCATTCCTCCCGCGCCATCCATGCCTGCCTCGTGGCGGGGCTGCGGGCGGCGGGCCTGCCCGAAGGGGCGATCCAACTGGTGCCGACAACGGACCGGGCGGCGGTGGGCATGATGCTGACAATGCCCCAGCATATCGACATCATCGTGCCCCGTGGCGGCCGCGGCCTGATCGAGCGGGTGCAGAACGAAAGCCGGGTGCCGGTGATCGCCCATCTGGACGGCAATTGCCATGTCTATGTGGACGGATCGGCGGATTTGGAGATGGCACGGCAGATCTCGCTGAATGCCAAATTGCGCCGGACCGGCATCTGCGGCGCCTCGGAAACCTTGTTGGTGGACCGCCAATGCGCGGGCACGCATCTGGCGCCCCTGGTCAAGGATCTGCTGGACGCGGGCTGTGAAGTGCGTGGCGACGGCGATACCCAAGGCGCCGACAGCCGCGTGCTGCCGGCGGCCGAGGCTGATTGGGATACGGAATATCTCGACAGCATCATCGCGGTGAAGGTGGTGGACGGGGTTGGTGATGCCATTGCCCATATCGATGATCATGGCTCGCACCACACCGAAAGCATCATCGCCGAGGACGAGCGGGCGGCGGAACGCTTTTTGACAGAGGTCGACAGCGCCATCGTACTGCACAACGCCTCGACGCAATTCGCTGACGGCGGCGAATTCGGCATGGGGGCCGAGATCGGCATCTCCACCAACCGTCTGCACGCCCGCGGTCCGGTCGGCGTCGAGCAATTGACCTCGTTCAAATACGTCGTCCACGGTCAAGGCCAGGTGCGGCCGTAGAGCTTTATCATGGCGCGGCTGAAAATAGGCCTGCTGGGCGGCTCGTTTAATCCGGCCCACGAAGGCCATAGGCATATTTCCCTGCTGGCCCTGAAACAGTTGCAACTGGATCAGGTCTGGTGGCTGGTCTCGCCGCAGAATCCGCTGAAAGCGCTCGACGGCATGGCGCCCCTGGATCAGCGTTTGGCCGGGGCCAAGGCCATGGCCAGCCATCCCCGTATCCTGGCCAGCGATCTGGAAAGCCGCCTGGGTACTCGTTACACCGTTGATACCCTGGCGCGCTTGCGGCGGCGTTGGCCGCAACACGCTTTTGTCTGGTTGATGGGGGCCGACAATCTGGTGCAGTTGCCGCGCTGGCGCCGTTGGCAGGAAATTGTCGAGATGATGCCCATGGCGGTCTTCAACCGTCCCGGCGAGAGCCACCGCGCCTTGGCCGGCCCGGCGGCGGCACGCTATGCCAGCCACCGCGTGCGCAGACCGGCGGAATTGCCGCTGGCGCCCGCGCCCGCCTGGTGTTTTCTGTTCTCGCGCCTGCATTCGGCATCAAGTACGGAAATTCGGGCCGGGCACTTGAAATCAGCGAAAGAAGCATGACATTTCCATGAAATGTTGCCATAATGTACGAATATCCACGGAAGCAAGGGTCCATATGCAGACCATGAGAAAAGTCAGGAGCTATTCACCATAGCAAGCGCAAGGCAAACGCCAGCATATAGCCAAGAACTGCTGGCACTCGTGAATAGTTCTCTCGATGAGGACCAGGCGGAAGAGCTTGTCGTCATCGACCTGCAGGGCAAATCCAGCATAGCCGACTACATGGTGATCGCGAACGGTCGTTCCGACCGACACGTGGGCGCCATGGCGGACCATTTGCTGCGCCGGGCCAAGGAAGAAGGCCTGGGCCGCTGTAAGGTTGAAGGCTTGAGCAAGCGCGATTGGGTGTTGATCGATATGGGCGACATCATCGTGCATCTGTTCCGCCCGGAAGTCCGGGAGTTCTATAATCTGGAAAAGATGTGGTCGATCGAGATGGCGGAGCCCGAGCGCGCCGCACTCTAGACGTTTTTCGATATGCATCGAATTCCCAAGCCACCCGCTCCCCCGTCCCGGCCACCCATTAAAGGTACCCTGTGGGTGGCATGGCCAGCATTGAAAATGCGCTAAATCATGCGAGTGACAATTTGTGCCGTGGGCCGTGCCAAAGGCAGCCCGGCGGCTGAAATCTGCCAAACTTACCTGAAGCGGCTACCCTGGACGGTGGATATCCGTGAAGTCGAGGTGCGCAAGAATTTAAGCGGCGAAAAACTCAGCCTGGCCGAGGCTGATATGCTGCGCGGCGCCATGCCTGGCCGGGCGACCCTGGTGGCCATGGATGGCAAGGGCAAAGCCCTGTCCAGTGAAGCTTTCGCGCAACGTCTGGGCCGATGGCGGGATGATGGTATCGCCGATCTGGCCTTTGTCATCGGCGGCGCCGATGGCTTGCATCCAAGTCTGCTCGGGGAGGCTGATTTGAGCCTGTCCCTGGGCGCCATGACATGGCCTCACATGCTGGCTCGCGCGATGTTGATGGAGCAATTGTACCGGGCCCATACCATACTGGCGGGGCATCCGTATCACCGGGCATAGTGATAGCGGTTGCATTCGTGGCAGGCTGCGCCATATTGGTGTCGAATCAGTGGGTAACTACTAGATTTTGAGGTTAAACGTGAAGAATCAGCGCCGCCCCGCCGTTCTCTGTATCCTGGATGGCTGGGGCTATCGGGAAGCCGCGGCGGACAATGGCATCGCCCTTGCCCGGACCCCGGTTTATAACCGATTGCTGGCGGAGGCGCCGCAAGCTCTGTTGCAGACCTCCGGGCTGGCGGTCGGCCTGCCCGATGGGCAGATGGGCAATTCCGAGGTTGGGCACCAAAATATCGGTGCCGGGCGCATTGTTCTGCAGGATCTACCCCGCATCGACGAGGCCGTGGCGGACGGCAGTTTGGCGCGGAATCCACGCCTGGCAGCGTTCATTGCCAATTTGCAGGCCAGCGGCGGTGCCTGTCATCTGCTGGGTCTGTTGTCGCCGGGCGGGGTCCATTCCCACCAAGATCACATGCTGGCCCTGGCCCGGATCATTGCCGATTCGGGAATAATCGTCCAACTGCACTGTTTCATGGATGGCCGCGATACCCCGCCGACCTCGGGCGCCGATTATTTGCAGCAGGTGGGCGCTGCCATCGACGGGCGGGATAACATCCGCATCGCCACCGTGTGTGGCCGCTACTACGCCATGGACCGGGACAATCGCTGGGACCGGGTGGTTCAGGCTTATGACCTGTTGGTGGAAGGCAAAGGCGCCGCCGCCGATGACGCGGTTGCCGCCATGCGGGCGTCCTATGATCAGGATATCAGCGACGAGTTTATTGCACCTACCGCCATTGATGGCTATGCGGGCATGGCGGATGGGGACGGTTTGTTACTGGCGAATTTCCGCGCCGACCGGGCCCGTGAAATCCTTGCCGCGCTGATTGATCCTGACTTCGATGGTTTCGCCCGTGGCCGCGTCGCCGCGTTTGCCGATCAACTTGGCATGGTCAGCTATTCCGCCGCTCTGGATGCCCGGATCGATGCGCTGTTTCCCGTGATCCGCTTGCGCCAGACCCTGGGTGAAGTGGTGGCGGATGCGGGTTTGCGACAACTGCGTATCGCCGAGACCGAGAAATATGCCCATGTGACGTTTTTTCTGAACGGCGGCGAGGAGGCGGTTTTTCATGGCGAGGACCGCATCCTGGTGCCATCGCCAAAAGTCGCGACCTATGATTTGCAGCCGGAAATGTCCGCCGGCGAAGTTACGGACAAGCTGGTCGCCGCGATTGATTCGGCGGAATACGATCTGATCGTGGTCAACTATGCCAATCCCGACATGGTGGGCCACACGGGTAAACTCGATGCAGCGGTGCAGGCGGTGGAAATGATTGACCGTTGCCTGGGCCGCCTGTGCGCCGCCTTGGATGAAGCCGGCGGCTGCATGTTGATCACCGCCGACCATGGCAATATTGAAATGATGCGCGACCCCGAAAGTCAGGGCGCCCATACGGCGCACACCACGGGACCGGTACCGGTGCTGTTGATCAATGCGCCCGAGGCCCAGGCGCAATTGCGGGATGGCAGCCTGGCGGACCTGGCGCCGACGCTATTGACGCTGATGGGGCTGGCGCAACCGGAACAGATGACCGGCCGCTCATTGCTGGCGGCCCCGGATCAGGCCATGCGGCAACATGGCTAGGGCATTTTCGATATTCATCGAGTCGCCGGGCAGGGGGAGTGGGCGGGTAGGTCAATCTCGAAAATGGCCTAGGGCGCGCCTGATAGCTCTCGTGCTGGCATTGCCGGCGCTGCTTCTGTGCGGCTTTGGCGCCACCGCACTGGCTGCCGCCCAACGCCAGCAGGTTCAGCGCGACATAGAGGCAACGCAGGAATCAATCGCAGCCGGGCGAAAACAGCAACGCGCCCTGGCCGATCAGGCCCGGGCAATCCGCGATCAGGTCGACGGCCTGCGTATCCGTGCCGCCCTGGCGGCGAACAAGGCGCAGCAGGAAGAGGTCGCCTTGACCGAGATCGAAGAACATCTGGCCATGTTGCGGCGCCGGGACGCGGAACATTATCGCCGCCTTGGCCTGATGCGCGAGAGCATGGCGCGTTCGATCACCGCTTTGGCACGGTTGGAACGGCAACCTGCCGCCGCGCTTTTGGCCGCGCCGGGCAGCATGTTGGACGCGGCCCGTGGCGGCCGCCTGCTGGCCGCCGCCGTGCCGGCCCTGCATCGGGATGCGGAGAAGATTGGTGAATTATTGACCGCCGCCGACACGGTGCGCCGGCGGCTGGACCGCGAACAACGGCGCCGGGTGGCCACGGCCGCCGCCTTGTCCGGCCGCCGCCAGGAACTGCAGTCGCTGTTGCGCGAGAGGGTGTTGGCCGAACAGCAGTTGCAGCAGGCCGGCGCGGCGGAGGGCGAGCGCCTGGCCGCATTGGTGGGCAAGGCACATGATCTGCAAGGCCTGCTACAACGACTGGATGCGGCGGAGCGGTCGCGCCGGGCACGGCAGCGGGAAACCGCGGCAAGCCGGAAGGAGCATGAGGCCGACCTGCGTCAAAATGCTCGACAGCTTCAGCAGCAGGCCGAGCGCCGGCGCCGCAAACTGGCGGCCGACATGGCCCGGGCCTTGGCTTCTCCCAAGGCGAAGAGCGGCGCCAATGACAAAGCGCAAGGGGCGTCTACGCCAACCGGGCAACGTCTGGCCATGGCGCCGCAGCGGCTGCCATTTTCCAAGATCCGCGGCCGCCTGCGCCTGCCTGCCAAGGGCCGGTGGGTCGGACGCTATGGCGAAAGCACTGGATTTGGTCCCAGAGCCCAGGGTATCACCCTGCGGACGGGTGATCAGGCACAGGTTGTCGCGCCTTACGATGGCCGGGTGGTTTACGCCGGGACGTTTCGAAAATACGGCCTGATCTTGATCATCTCGCATGGTGAGGGATACCATACTCTGCTGGCTGGCCTGTCAAGGCTGCAGGCGGTCGTTGGTCAATCGATGCTGATGGGCGAGCCGGTGGGCATGATGGGCGGAGACGACAAGCGGTCTCTTTATATAGAATTACGGCGCAAGGGGACGGCGATAAATCCGACCTCCTGGTGGTCGAGCAGCCGCGAAAGGGCGAGTGGATGATGAAGATTTTGGTCGGTGGCCGGGTCGCGAAGAGCATGCTGGCGCTTTATACGCTAGCCGCCCTGTTGGCGCTGCCCCTGGTAGTCTTGCCGGGATCGGCGCGGGCGGCCGATGATGGCATCTATCGTCAGTTGAACCTGTTTGGCGATGTGCTGGAGCGGATCCGCGCTGACTACGTTGAAGAGGTGGATGACCCCGAACTGATAGAGGCCGCCATCACGGGTATGCTGCGCTCGCTCGATCCGCATTCTTCCTACATGCCGCCCAGGGCCTACCGCGATATGCGCGAGCAGATCAAAGGCGAATTCGGCGGCCTTGGTATTGAAGTGACCATGGAAAACGGCTTGGTCAAAGTGGTTTCGCCGATTGACGACACGCCAGCGGCGCGCGCCGGCATGAAGGCCGGGGATTATATCACCCAACTCGACGATACCCCGGTGATGGGCCTGACCCTGACCGAGGCGGTAAAGAAAATGCGCGGCCCGATAAATTCGGAAATCCGTCTGATGGTGGCCCGGCCGGGCGTGGAAAAGCCGTTCGAGGTAAAGATCATCCGCGCTGTCATCCGCGTGCAGTCGGTGCGCTCCCGCCTGGAAGGCGACATGGTCTATGTGCGCATTACCTCGTTCACGGAACAGACCGACAGCGGCCTGAAGGCGGCGATGGCCAAGCACAAGGCCGAACTGGGGAACAGGTTCAAGGGCGTGGTTCTGGATATGCGCAATAATCCGGGCGGCGCCTTGGATCAGGCGGTTGCCGTCTCCGACGCGTTTCTGGATAAGGGAGAGATCGTGTCGACCAGGGGCCGGCGGCCGGAGGAAACCCATCGCTACAACGCCAAGGTTGGCGATCTGGCCCAGGGCTTGCCGGTGGCGGTGCTGATCAATGGCGGTTCGGCTTCCGCTTCCGAGATTGTCGCCGGCGCCTTGCAGGACCACCAAAGGGCCCTGGTCATTGGCACCAAGTCTTTTGGCAAGGGCTCGGTGCAAAGCATCATCCCCTTGCAGGGACATGGCGCGATCAGGCTGACCACGGCGCGCTACTACACGCCGTCGGGCACGTCTATTCAGGCCAAGGGGATCGAGCCGGACATCATGGTGGAGCAGGTGCGGGTGGAGAGGGCGGAAAACAATCACCGGCGCAGCGAGGCGGATTTGCCGAAGCATCTGAAGGCGGAGAAGAAAAGAAATTCGGTGCAGGCGCCGAATAACCATATCAATGTAAAACCCAATGGCGATGGCGGTGGTGAAACCGTCAAACCACGTGATTTTCAGTTGAACTACGCCTTGGATTTGTTGCGCGGCATGGCGCTTTTGCATCGGCGCAATGGTGAGTAGCATTCTGATCCGGGATTGAGGAAACGTGGCCAGGATACCACGAGGCAAAAAAAGGGCCGGCAAAAGCGCTGGCGGGCGGGCTGGCGGACGCACCGACAAGGTCAGGCGGGGTCCCAGCGCGCCGGTCACGGTGGGCTTGATCCTGATCGCGGGCATGGCTGGTTTAGCCGCCTGGTTAAGTTATAGCCATGATCCCGCCAAGCAACGGGCTGAACTGAACGCGCAAGCCGCCCTGGCGGATGCGGTGTTGGAGGTAGATCTCAGCAAGGATGGCAGTGGTAAACAGGCCGTTCCCAAGGAACCGGCGGAGAAAATCCAATCGGAAGACGGCGACGAGAAACAGGGCGAGGCAAAACAGGGCGACGGTAAGCACGCTGGCGCCAAGTCAAATGCCCCTCCCGAAACCGCTACGGACAAACCGGCCAAGGACACCGCTAGCCGCGAGGCAAAACCAAAAGTTTCAAGCCGGCAAACAGAGCACAAAGCGGGTCCCAGCCCTCAAATCAGCCCTGAACCCAGCTCTCGGGATCAAAAAGCAGGTGGTCAGGATGGTGGGCATGGCGAAAAGTCCGTGCCTGCGCCAGCCAAAACTGCCGCGGCGCCCGCGGCGACAGGCAAGTTCACGGCCAGCGGCGGCCTGCGCCCCGCACCAGACCCGGCCCTGATCAAGTCGACCGAGAACGGTCCCCTGCCCGTGGTGGCGCCGGATGCGAGGACGCCTTTGCAGGTTTATGCCCGCCCTTACAAGGCCACGGGCCGGCCCCGTATCGCCATTGTCGTCGGCAGCCTTGGCCTCAGCCGCGCGACCACCATGACCGCCATTCAGCAATTACCGGGCGGGGTCAGTCTGGCTTTTGCGCCCTATGGCCGCAATTTGCAGGACTACGTCGACCAGGCCCGTGCCGCCGGGCACGAGGTATTGTTGCAGGTGCCCATGGAGCCGATGGATTATCCAACCAACGATCCCGGCCCTCATACCCTGCTGACCAGCCTGACCATCCATCGGAATTTGCAGCGGCTGGATTGGTTGCTGGGCCGCTTCGCCGGCTATGTCGGCGTGGTTAATTTCATGGGCGGGCGCTTTACCTCGACCGAGTCCCATCTGCTGCCCATTCTTCAAGCCATGCATGATCGGGGACTGATGTTTTTGGATGCCCGTGCTTCGTCTTCCTCTGTTGCCTCCGAGGTCGCGGGCAGGATCGGCTTGAACATCGCCGCCAACGATCGGGTGCTTGATGCGGTCGCCTCCCGCGCCGCCATTGACGCCAGATTGCTGGAGTTGGAGCGTCTGGCCTCCGCCTCGGGCGGCGCCATCGGGATCGGCTTCCCCTATCCGGTGACCATCGAACGACTGGCCCAATGGACCCGTGCCATGGGCGACCGCGGCTTTGACCTGGTGCCGATTTCCGCCATTACCTCTCATCAAGAGGCAAAGAATTGAAACCGTTCGCCGAACGGCCCTACCGGCCCTGTGTCGGTATCATGCTGATCAACAAGGAAAACCAGGTGCTCGTCGCCCAGCGTATCGACCAGCAGGCCGAAGCCTGGCAAATGCCTCAAGGTGGCGTGGATGATGGCGAAACCCCGCGCCAGGCGGCCCTGCGCGAATTGGAAGAGGAAATCGGCACCAACAAGGCCGAAATCATTGCCGAAAGCGAGGACTGGATCCCCTACGATTTGCCCAGCCACCTGGCTGACAAGGTCTGGCACGGGCAATTCCGCGGCCAAACCCAGAAATGGTTCGCCATGCGCTTTCTGGGCCGGGACGAGGATATCAATCTGGCCACGGCGGAGCCGGAATTCGATGCCTGGAAATGGGTGCCCATGGCAAGCCTGGCGGATGTGGTGGTGGATTTCAAACGAGAGAACTACCGTCAGGTCATCGCCGCATTTTCCCACCTGGCATGAATAGGGACCATGACCCGGGCCAATGAACCGGAACAGGGACAATAGCATCGTGATGCTGCCGGGCGCTTTTTGCCGCGCCTCGATCTTTGCCAACTTTCGCGATCATTTCGCGGCCAAGGACTGGAGCGTGCTGACGCCGGACCTGCGCTATCACGATTCTGCGCGGGGCCAGCCCGCCGACCCGCGCCTGGCGCAAACCGGCCTGGGAGACTATGTCGCCGATCTTGCCGCGCTGATCGGGGATTTGCCCCAGCCCCCGGTTCTGCTGGGCCATTCCATGGGTGGGCTGCTGGCGCAATTGCTGGCGGCCAGGGGCTTGGCCCGCGCCATCATCCTGCTGACCCCGGCGCCGCCCTGGGGCATGTTGCCGGCCTCGGAAAACGAGATCGCCGCCGCCATGGGATTGATGTCCATCGGACCATTCTGGGGGCAAAGCCTGGATGCCGCTTTCGAGATCGCGGCGGAAAATTCTCTGAATTGCCTCTCGCCCGCACGCCAGCGGGAGGTCTTTGCGCAGTTTGTCCCTGAATCCGGCCAGGCCCTGTTTGAAAGCCTGTTCTGGATGTTCGATAGGGGCCGGGCATCCTATGTCAATCCGGTCATGGTAGATTGCCCGGTGCTGGCCATTGCGGCTGGCCGGGACAGGGTGATTTCGCCGGCGACCGTGCGCAACGTGGCCGACCGATATCTCGAACAGGCGACCTACCTGGAATTCGAGGACATGGGCCACATGCTGTTGCTGGAGGATGGCTGGCGCGATGTCGCCGATGCCTGCACCGACTGGTTGGCGACGACCGACAGGTAGGCGATTTGACGTAAGTCAATGAAGGCCGCCGTCTTTGAGTAGGACACTACAAAAAAAGAGGTGTGAGTAACGATGGGATTTTCGACCATCCAGCCGAGGCATGCGCGTTGTGGCGCCTGCAATTTGTGCGTGCTGGCTTGTTCCTTCCATCATGAGGGCGTCTTCGGGCGGCGCAATTCAAGCATCGAAATCCTCAAGGATGAACGGGAAGGCGAAGTCGAGATCGTTATTTTCGAGGCATCGCGGGACGACCGCACGCCATGCGACGGCTGTGCCGACGAGGAACGGCCCCTGTGCGTGCAATGGTGCCCCGTCGGCGCCCTGTCGGTAAAGCGGAGCTGAGGCATGAGCGGGCCTTTCGCCATCGGCGGCAATATTCTGCGCATCGACCTGAGCGCGGGAACGGTTACGACCGAGCCGACGGCGCCCCTGAACGCGCGTTTCCCCGCCGGCATGGGGGTCAACAACTGGCTGTTGCTGAACGAAACGCCCCTGGGCAAGGAACCGTTGCATCCCGACAACCCGCTTATCTTTTCCGCCGGCAGCCTGGTCGGCACCATGGCGGCAACCGCCTGCCGCATGACCATCAGCTGCAAGAATGTTCTGACGGGTGGCTTTGGCGCGGCCAATGCTGGTGGTAATTTTGCACCCGAAATGAAATATGCCGGCTTCGATCATATCGTTGTCACGGGCCGGGCGGCGCAACCGGTGTACATCGATATCGACGACGGCAATGTGACCATTTGCGATGCGGGCGGGATTTGGGGTGAAACCACGTGGGATGCCGAAAAGGCCCTCCGCGCCCGCATCGACCGCCCAACCCTGGAATTGTTGAGCATTGGGCCCGCCGGCGAAAACATGGCGGCGGCGGCATGTATTATCGTCAGCCGTACCCGCTCCGCCTCGCGTTGCGGTGTTGGTGCCGCCATGGGTTCGAAAAATCTCAAGGCCATCGCGGTCAGCGGTTCGGGCGCGCTGCAAGTGGCCGAGCCCGAGGCTTTCATGGCGGAAAGCCTGGCCATGCAGCGCCATCTGATGGGCGTTGATACCACCAAAAACTTGCGCAAGTTAGGCACTTCGACCTCGTTCGAGGCATGGAACAAGCTGGGCTCCATCCCGGTGCGAAACTATCAGGCGACCCAGATCGATCTTGATGAAGCCGACGCCATCGCCACGGCGGTCAAGGAAAAGCACTATATCGACAAGGCCTTCGGTTGTTTCGCCTGTCCCGTCATGTGTTCGCAGTATCAGCGCGTGAAATCCGGGCCGCATGCGGGCACGCGCGGGGAAAAGGTGGAAAGCCAGGATTATTGGGACTTCGCCGGCAAGCTGGGCATTTCCGATCCGGCCGCCGTACTGGCGCTCAGTGAACTTTGCACCCGGCTGGGCCTGGACAATACCAATGCCACCAATCCCATCGCCTGGGCCATGGAATGTTATCAGCGCGGCCTGCTGACCACCGAAGATACCGGCGGTCTGGAACTGGAATGGGGCAATGTGGAGGTGATCAGCGAGTTGCTGAGCAAAATTGCCCACCGCGAAGGCATCGGCGATCTTTTGGCCGACGGTAGTCTGGCCGCGGCTAAGAAACTGGGCCGGGATTCAGAACCTTACGCCATGCATATGAAGGGCCAGGACCTGGCCGAGGAAATGCGCGTCTTCAAGGGCTGGGCGCTGGCCATTGCGGTGGCGGAACGCGGCGGCACCCATACCCAGGGCGGTCCGTTGACGGAACGCATGCCCCTGAAACCCGAACTATCCACGGAACGCTTTGGCGTCCCCACGGCGTTCGACCCGACCACCTATGCCCATAAGGCGGAACTGGTGATCTACTACCAGCGCTTCCACAATCTGCTGGAAATCATGGGTATCTGTTTTTATGCCACATATTGGTGCGGCCTGCAGATGATGGGGCCGGAGGAGGCCGCGCGGCTGTATTCCCTGGCCACGGGCGAAAGCAAAAGCGCCGACGAACTGATGGCGGAAGGTGA
>CAYWYB010000020.1:0-14512 GCA_964462145.1 uncultured Rhodospirillaceae bacterium | reverse complement strand
ACACCAATTTTTACCGCGCCGCCGATTATCCGCCCGAACGCTTCATAAGTGAACCGGCGACGGGCCCACATGCGGGCGAGCGCCTGGAGCGCCCCGATTGGGATAAATTGCTCGATGAATACTACGGCCAGCGCGGCTGGGACCTGGCATCGGGCAAACCGACGCCGGAAAATTTCCATGCCGTGGGTTTGCCGGATCTTGTCTAATCTCGCCGGATTGGCGGCGGCGTAAAGGCGGTCACCGGCGGCGGCGGGCCTTGATAGACCTCGACCTCGACCAGACAGGAATGGGCCGAGGGACCTTGCGCCAGGGATGACGTGCCCACATCGCGGGTCAGAACGTTGGCGTTGCCGTGCTTGTCCAGACTGCCGATCTGCCCAGGCTCCGCCGGGTCATACCAGGCGCCGGTGGGCAGTTGCACGGTGCCGGCACGGACCGCATCCGAGATTATCGCGCCGGCCAGGCATTGGCCGCGTTCGTTGAACAGGCGCACCACGTCGCCGTCCTTGATCCCGCGGCCAGCGGCATCGTCGGGATGGATGGTTGCGGCTTCCCTGCCGGCGACTTTTGCTTCCCGCGAGACGACACCGTTGTCCAGTTGGCTGTGCAGGCGGGTGACGGGCTGGTTCGAAACCAGATGCAGGGGATAGCTCCCGGCCAGCTCGGCGCCCAGCCATTCCTTTGGCTCGATCCAGCGCGGATGACCGGGACAATCTTCATAGCCGAATTCGGCGATGGTATCGGACCAGATCTCCAGCTTGCCGGTGGGGGTCGTCAAAGGCTCGGCCACGGGATCGGCGCGGAAGCCCGACAGGAAGGTGCTTGGTTGATCCGGGGGTGACAGATCCACCCGTCCGGCCTGCCAGAATTCCTCGAAATCGGGCATTTCATGGCCGCCCTTGGCGGCCCGCTGGCGTGACAGGTCATAGATATGGCGCAGCCAGTCCATTTCATCCCGGCCCTCGGTAAAGGCATCGAGGAAACCCATCTTCTTGGCCATGCCGCAAAAAATATCGTGGTCGTGACGGGACTGGCCCACCGGCTCCATGACCTTGCGGTTGGCCAGCAGGGTGCTGCCGTCACGGAACGAACCGGCAATATCATTGCGTTCCAGCACCGTGGTCGCGGGCAGGACAATATCGGCGTGCCGCGCGATGGCGTTCCACCACGGCTCGTGCACCACCACCGTATCGGGGCGCTGCCAGGCGGTCAGCAGGCGGTTCAGGTCCTGGTGATGATGAAATGGATTGCCGCCGACCCAATAAACCATGCGGGTATCGGGATAGATCCTGGTCTGGCCGTTGTAATTGAAACTGCCTCCCGGATTAAGCAGCAGGTCCGAGATACGGGCCACGGGGATGAAGTCCGAGACCTCGTTGCGGCCCGTGCTCAAGGTGGCCCAGGGTGCAGCCGGCATATGCCGGCCCATGGGCGCCGCGGCGCCATAGCCCAGGCCAAAGCCGCCGCCGGGCAGGCCGATCTGGCCCAGAATGGCGGCCAGGGCAATGACCATCCAAAATGACTGTTCGCCATGTTCGCCCCGCTGCAGGGACCAGGCGACGTTGATCAGCGTGCGCTTGGATGCCATGCGCCGGGCCAGATCGCGGATCTGCGCCGCGTCCAAATCAACAATTGCCGCGGCCCAGTCCGCATCCTTGGCCTGACCATCCGTCTGGCCCATCAGGTAGGGCAGAAAACGGTCAAAGCCGACGCAGTATTTTTCCATGAAATCGGGGCTGTGCAGATTTTCGCTGACCAGGGTATGGGCCAGGCCCAGCATCAAGGCGACATCCGTGCTAGGCCGTGGCTGAATCCATTCGGCATTGAGGAAATCAGCCGCATCGCCCCGCACCGGACCGATATTGATGAATTCCACCCCGGCCTTGGCGCAGGCGCGCAGGCCTTCCCCGGCGCTGTGCTGGGCCACGCCGCCCGAATCTACCTGGGCATTTTTCAAAGGCACGCCGCCGAAGGAGACAAACAACTCCGTATGCTCGGCAATCGCCGGCCAGGGGTGGTGGGCCATTTGCAACGGCACCATCTTGCCCGCGATATGCGGCAGGATGACCTCGGCCGCCGCCAGACTGTAAGTGTTCAGGGAGCGGGTAAAGCCCCCCGTCAGGTTCAGGAAGCGCGACAGCTGCGCCTTGGAGTTATGAAAGCGCCCGGCGCTGGCCCAACCATAGGAGCCGGCATAGATGGCCTGATTGCCATGTTGGCTGCGCACCCGCTCAATCTCGCCCGTGACCAGCTCGAACGCCTTGTCCCAGGATACCGGCACGAAGGGCTCGCCGCCACGGGAGCCCCGCCCATCACCACAAGGGCCGGGACCTTTTTCCAGCCAACCGGCCCGCACCATGGGCTGTTCAATACGCAGTTCGTCATCGACCGCATCGGCCAGCGAACGCCCGATGGCGGAGGGATCGGGATCATCCGCCACGGGACGCAGGCTCAAACGGCCCTGGGCGTCATGTTCGGGATGATAGGCGCCCCAATGGGTGGCGGTGTAATGCTTCGATAGCTTTGGCTGTTCGTTCACGCTGGCCCTCGATTTTTTTATAGCCGCAACATTTTGCCCGGGTTCATGATGTTGTCGGGATCCAGGGCGCGCTTCACGCTGCGCATGACATCCACCGCCTCGCCCAATTCCGCCTCCAGATAATCAATCTTGCCCGAGCCAACGCCGTGCTCGCCCGTGCAGGTGCCTTCCATGGCCTGGGCTCGGCGCACCAGGCGGTCGTGGAATTCGTGGGCGATACGGTCTTCTTCCGGGTCGCTGTAGTTGGCCAGGATCGCCATATGAAAATTGCCGTCGCCCGCATGGCCGACGAAAGGCGAAACCAGTCCGGTCTGGGCCAGATCCTCTTGCGTCGCCAAGATGCACTCGGCCAGGCGCGAGACCGGCACGCAGACATCGGTCGACATGGTATGCTGATCCGGCCTGGCGGTGGCCAGGATGGCGTAATGGCCATTGTGCCGAGCGGCCCATAACTTCGTCCGGTCCTCGGCCTTCGAGGCCCATTTGAAATCGCCGGCGCCATTATCGGCGGCGATGGCCTGGACCATTTCCGCCTGTTCCTCTACGCCCGCTTCGCTGCCATGGAATTCCATGAACAGGGTATCGCCGATAGTGTAGTCGTCCAGCTTGCCGTAATCGCAGATCATCTTCATGCCGGTTTTGTCCAGCAACTCGCAGCGCGCGATGGGAATGCCGCATTGCACCACGGAAATCACCGTGTTGACCGCCGCCTCCAGGTTGGGAAAGGAGCAGACGGCGGCCCGGGTCGCTTCGGGAATGCCGTACAGGCGCAGGGTAACCTCGGTAATCACCCCCAAAGTACCTTCCGAGCCGACGAACAGCCTTGTCAGATCATAGCCGGCGGATGATTTACGGGCCCGCCGGGCGGTCTGGATGATGCGGCCGTCGGCCAGTACCACGGTCAGGGCCAGCACGTTCTCGCGCATGGCGCCATAGCGCACGGTGGTGGTGCCGCTGGCCCGGGTTGCCGCCATGCCGCCCAGGGAGGCATCGGCGCCCGGATCGACGGGAAAGAACAGCCCCGTATCACGCAGATATTCGTTCAAGGTATTGCGGGTGACACCGGCCTGGACCGTGCAATCCATGTCTTCCGGGCTGACCCGGATAATCTCGTCCATGCCGCTGACGTCCAGTGAAACGCCGCCATGCAGGGCCAGGGTATGGCCTTCAAGGGCCGTGCCGGTGCCGTAGGGGATCACCGGCGTATGGTGGGCGGCGCAGGCCTTGACGATGGCCGCGACCTCTTCGGTGCTGTTGGCGAAGGCCACGCCTTCGGGCAGGGCGGCGCTATGATAGGCCTCTCCCTTGCCGTGATGTTCCCGCACCGCCTGGGCGGTGGAAAACCGATCGCCCAATAGATCCGTCAACGTGGTGACAAGGGTCTCGGGCAGCTGCCGTTCACTGTTTGGGTCGATCGCAAGACTCATGGCATAGGTTCCTTTTTCGCCGGTTGGGCAAAATGCCATAGGCCGCCCCGTGATACCAGCGCCCAAGGTGGAAAACTGTGCTACAAAGCCTCAACAGTAGATGACAGCAATGAATGTGAGTAAACGTGAGCGAAGAGAAAAAACCGGACATTTCAGCCTCCACCGTTCTGTTGATCCGCGATGGCGCGGACGGCTTGGAAGTGTTCATGGTGGTGCGCCACCATGAAATCGACTCCTTCTCGGGCGCCCTGGTGTTTCCCGGCGGCAAGGTTGACCCCGAGGATGCGGATGCGCGGGAATTCTGCCGTGGCGCCGAGGGCCTGGACGAGATGACCTTGTCTCACCGCGTGGCCGCCGTGCGCGAGGCGTTTGAGGAATGCGGCGTGCTGTTGGCGACCAACAAGGGCAGTGACGAACTGATCAAGGCGGACCAACTGGCTGGGATCGAGGCCCGCTGGCGGGCCGATCTGGCGACGGGCAAGATCACCATGGCCGATGTCTGCCGCACGGAGGGTCTGATTCTGGCCCTGGACAAGATGGTCAGCTACGCCCATTGGATCACGCCGCGCGTCGTGCCCAAGGTGTTTGATACGCAGTTCTTTGTTGCCCGCGCGCCGGTCGATCATGTGGCCTTGCATGATGGTTCCGAATCCACGGATTCCGAATGGCTGCGGCCCGAGGCGGCGGTGGCCGATGCCGAGGCGGGCAAGCGCACCGTGGTCTTTCCGACCCGGATGAATTTGCTGAAGCTGGCGCAATACAAGACCGTGGATGAAGCCATGGCGGCAACGCGGGCCACGGCCACCGTTACCGTGCAGCCCGAACCCGCCGAACACCCCAAGGGCCGTAGCCTGCGCATTCCAGCCGAGGCCGGCTATCCCGGCAGCCATTTTCTGGTCGAGGACGGCGGCGCCAAGGTCACCATGCTGGAATAGCGGTGCTGGAATAGCGAATTAGGGCCATTTGCGGGGGATTAAGTTACATGGCATTCAGTTCGGGCCGGCGCTTGGCGGCGGAATTCATCGGCACGGCGTTTCTGCTGGCCACCGTGGTCGGCTCCGGCATCATGGGCGAGAGCCTGGCCGGGGGCAATGTGGCCCTGGCCCTGTTGGGCAACACCATTGCCACCGGCGCCATTCTGGCGGTGCTGATCCTGATTTTCGGATCTATTTCGGGGGCCCATTTCAATCCTGCCGTCACCTTGGCGTTCCTGCTGCGGCGGGAGATCGCGCCGGGCGAGGCCGCGGCATTCATGGGCGTGCAGATCGTTGCCGGGATTTGCGGCGCCGCGGCCGCGCACATCATGTTCGATCAGCCGGTCCTGCAAATTTCCACCAACATCCGCACCGGCGTAGGGCAATGGTTCGCCGAATGCGTGGCCACCTTTGGCCTGGTCGCGACAATATTGGGTTGCGTGCGCTTCCGCCCCGAGGCGGTGCCCTATGCGGTGGGCCTGTTCATCACCGCCGGATATTGGTTCACTGCCTCGACCTCGTTCGCCAACCCGGCGGTAACCATCGCGCGGACCTTCACGGATACCTTCTCGGGCATAGCGCCAGGCGATGCGCCGGCATTCATCGCCGCGCAATTGGCGGGCGCCGTGGCCGCAACGGTGATTTTTGGCTGGCTGTTGCGGGAAAAGTCGTAACCGCCGTTATGCGAGCACCCACGGAACCCAGATGATCGGCGGCGGCGAATCTTCGATCGGGACATAGGGTGCGAGGTCGCCGATCCATAGGGGCCGCTGCTCCGCTCAGCCAGCCATTTACTTCGCCGTCTTGATTGACTTGGCCGCTGTCTCTAGGCTTAGGCGGAACAAGCATGGGCGACACCCCACCTCACCGCGGCATTTCAATTGGAGATAGGTTTTATGAGCAAGACAAAGGTTACCGGTACGGGCGGTGAGGTGCTGATGCATCAGTTGGTCGCGCAAGGTGTCGAATACGCCTTTACCAACACGGGCAGTGCCGAGGCAGGCTTTTTCGATGCCTTTCTGACCGTGCCCGGCGTGCAGCCGATCCTGCTGCTGGCGGAATCCCTTGTCCTCTCGGCCGCCGACGGTTACGCCAAGGCGGCCAACAAGCCATCCTTTGTGAACGTGCATCTGGCCGCCGGCACCCGCCAGGGCTCGGGCCAATTGCAGAATTCCTATTTCGACGGCACCCCCATGGTGGTCACCGCCGCCCTGCGCGACAACGGTTCGTTCGGCGATCACAATACCCTGGGCGCTTCCGGCGGCTTCAGCCAGATGGGTACGGTCGAGGATATCACCAAGAACCGCTGGGAAGTGACCGATGGCCGCGGCATCGCCATGGCGACCCGCCGGGCCTTCAAGGAAGCCATGACCATGCCCACGGGGCCGGTCTATGTGGCCTATTCCTCCCCCGCCTTGGATCAAACCGGGATCGAGGCCACGATCCAGGCGGCAGAGGGCCTGGAGGTGGCGCAGACACCCAATGGCGGCACCCTGGAAAAAATTCATGACGCCCTGCTGAATGCGGAAAATCCCCTGGTTGTCGTCGGACCGGACGTGCGCAATTCCGGCGGCACGCGCGAACTGCTCGATATGGTCGAGAATTACGCCCTGCCGGTGGCCGTCGGCTTCTTCGACTATGGCGGCTTCCCCATGCGGCATCCCAACTATGTCGGCCCGCTTGATGGCATGTCGGACAAGGGTTACGACGTGGTCTGCTGCGTCGGCTATCGCCAGAACACCCGCTCCTCCGCCGAGGACGAGAAATTCCCCGATGCTGGCACGATCATCGGCATTGGCCAGGATCCGGCCATGCTGGGCAACACCTTCGCTCTGGACCTTGATGTACTGGGCGATGTCAGTCATACCCTGCGCGCCTTGAATGGCCTGTGGAAGCCCGACCATGCCAATCTGGCCCATATCCAGAAGCGTAAAATGGGCCTGGGAGAGCAGAGCGCCGCGCGTTTGGCCAAACAAGCCGATGGCGCCCTGAGCCATGCCAAGGACAATCCCATCCATCCCATGTATCTGGGCGATGCCATGGCGCGGACCTTGGCCGGCAATTCGGTCGTGGTATCGGAAAATTTCCGGGCCTTTGATCACCTCATGCCGTTTGGCTATGGCGACAATGACATGAGCCTTGTGCGCACCGCCGGCGGCAGCCTCGGTTACGGCCTGGGCAGTGCGATCGGGGCGCAACTGGCCGCACCCGACCGTCCCGTCGTGCTGTCCATCGGCGATGGCGGCGTGATGTACAGCTCATCCGGATTCTGGACCATGGCGCGTTACAGCCTGCCGATCCTGACCGTGGTCTGGAACAACATGAATTATCAGACCGTGCGGACCAATTTCGCTGCCTGGGGCGGCAACATGAAGGCCCAGAACAGGTATCCCGAAACCTATCTGGGCGATCCTGCCATCGACTTCGTGATGCTGGCCAAGGCCCAGGGTATCGAGGGTGAGCATGTGCATGAACCCGGCGAATTGGAGGCGGCCTTGCAGCGCGGCAAGGATGCCCAGGCCGCGGGCGAGCCGTATCTGCTGGACGTACACATCACCACGATCGGCGACGGCGCGGATTCAACCTGGCACAAGGCGATGGCGGCGCATCTGTAGACGCCATCAAGCCTGAGGCGGAATTTCCGTTATTTTTCGGACGGTGTCGTCAATATGGTTGTAAAAAGCGTTGGCGAAGCTGTCGGTTAACGACACCCTTTGCCGGCGGCCGTCGGTTGGGCTGCGTTGTTTGACAAAAACATCGTCTTCAATAAGCGAGAGGATGTGATTGTTGATGGTCGTCTTCGCCGCTTGCGCCATGAAATATAAATCGGAAACGTAAATCGGCCGGTTCGCGATCTGCGATTCAGCCACCAGGAAAATAAGTTGCCAGGTCAATGCGCCGGTTCGGCTGTTTTCGATCAATGATTGCAGCTTTTTGTTTTCCCGCAGATGGAATCGTATGTACCTGGCCCGGCTCGACTGTAAGGCCGTCGCATCGTCACCCGCCGCGGACGGGCTGCCGTCCGCCGCGCCCTGATCAAAATCTTCAGCCTCGAAACTGGCGTCGCCATTTTTCAAGATCGCGGCAACAACCTCGACGTAGGCGTTCACATTTTCCACCAGGGAACTGTACTGACTGAAATCATGGGAAATGGATACCGGCAGGAATTTAGCGACGATATCAAGTTTTCTCGCGATGAATTCGCCATAGCGTTCCGACGCCGACAGGCAGGAACGCACGTGCGCCAGCAAAAGATCCATCGACACCGGTTTGCGCAGGCAGTGATCCACGCCGCTGTTCAAGAAGCGCGCCGTGTCCGCATCATCAATATGTCCAGAGAGAAATATCACTGGAATTATGTCCAGATCCGATTTGCCGGTTCGCAGGGCCTTGAAAAATTCCTCCCCGCTCATGATGGGCATGCGGATATCTGAAATGATCAAATCGGGCTGCTTCAAACGGGCTGCTTCAAGTCCTGCGGCGCCATCGGCGGCTTCGGTAACCTCATAGCCAACCCGTTCCAGAAACAGCCTGACGGCGGATCTAAAGTCGGCTTCATCGTCCAATATTAGAATTCTCAAAGCTTAGAACCACATCAAAAACGACAGCATGACCAATACATGCATTTGTAGATATGCAGTGCGCCTATAACGTTTCGCAAGGGGAATTTGGTCTGGTTTTGGAACGTCTGTCGCTAAAATCAATAATTGCTAATATAAAGAGGGTTGATTCGATGTTAATGCTACCTATTGGTTGATAACAAGGCTTATTCTAAAGCCCCTTATGCGAGATTTTGATTGGATTTCATGACGGTTCTCAGAAAACCGGATAGGTGTCCGCGACCGCCGGGACTTTCATCATCGCGTCCGCCCAGGCCGCCAGGCCGTCCCGGCCCTTGCGCCAGTTATCATCGGCGTGACGCCAATCGGCATAACCGAGAGCGGCGATCGCCGCGATGGTGCCTAGGTTGATTACCGCGTCCTGACCAGCGAGTTTGGCTTCCAAGGCATCATAACAGCGGCGCGCGCGCAGGCTTTCCTTGTCGATGACGGCGGGAGACTGCTCGCCGGCTTCGCGGCGTTTTTCATGGGAGCAATGGAAAAGAGTATCCATCAGCAGGGAGGCGATCCCTTCGAGCTCAAGCACCGCCTCGGCCGCTGCCGGCTCGCTTGGCAGCAGTTTTCCGCCCGATAGGTCATTCAAATAACGTCAGATAATCAAGGTTTCACAGAGAAAACTGCCCGCATCCGTCTCCAATGCCGGCACCTTGCCGCCGGGGCCGTGCTGCAGGAGGAAATGGTTCTCGGCGGCCAGGGGCGAGGCATCGACTTCCTCCACCGCCAGACCGGCGGCGCGGGCGGCGATGCGGGTACGGCGGGCGTAAGGGGAATTTCCGGAAAAGAACAGTTTCATTGGGTTTCCTCAGATGCGTTTGGGGCTGCGTTTGGGGCTGCGTTTGGAGATTGGTTCGGGGCGCTGGGGAACGCTTCCGGCCTGCCGAAGGGCAAGGTTTCAACATAAATGGACGAGGACGGGAAGGCAAAGCCGCTGCCCGCCCCTTCCACGATGCCTTTGATGGCGAAGGCCAGGTCCTCTTTCACCCGCATCCATTCCGGCCAACGGGTTGTGGAGGTGAAACAATACAGCATGATATCAATGGAGCTGTCGTTGAAGCTGTCGACATGGATTAAGGTGGTCACCTTTGCCGGATCGACCTCGAAATCCGGGTTATCGTGGACATGATCCTTGATGCCGGTGACAATTTGTCGCAGCTGGCCTTCACTTGCGCTGTACTCTATGCCGATCTTCCAATGGATCCGACGATTGGTCATGCGCGAGAAATTGATCACCGCATCGCCCGCCAGCTTGTCATTGGGTATGGTGGTCAGGGCCTTGTCAAAGCGGCGGATCTTGGTGGTGCGGAAACCGATGTCCTCCACCGTGCCCTCTACGCCACCGCCCCGGATCCAATCGCCTTTTTCGAAAATGCCGTCCAGAAATATGGTGACGCCAGCGAACAGATTGGCGATCAGGTTCTGCGCCCCGAAAGCCACCGCCATGCCCACCAGGCCCAGGCCGCCCAGTACGGCGCCGACGTTGAATTGCCATTCCTCCAGCACCGCCACGACACCGACGCAGACGATGACGAAGCGGGCCAGCTTGGCCACGAATTCCTTCAGACTGTCGCCCAGGCTGGTGTGGCCAAGGGCGCCGAAGGCCCGGTCGATCAGGAATGACAGCGGTGTCACACAGCGGTACAGGGTCCAGAAAATAGCAAAGGCAATAAACGAACGCACCAGACGTGTCAGCAACAGCTCAATCTGCTCTGGGAACGACACGACCTGGGTCGCCGCATATAATCCGATGATGACGAAGACAAACCGGACCGGCTGTTCCAGGGTCGCGATCAATTCATCGTCGAAGCTGTTTTTGGTATGCCGGGTAATACTGCGCAAGGTACCCAATACGATGCGGGTAAAAACCCGGCGCAACAGTAGGAAGAATATAAAGACCGCCAATGCCGAAAGCACCTGGCCAACACCGACGCCGAACACCACCGTCTGCCAGACGGTGAGAAACTCGGCCCACAACCCGGACATGCCTTCCATTACGCACCGGCCTCCGCCGCCGCCGACAGGATAGACGCCGCACCCGTCGCCAGCACTTCGCAGCCCAGGACGATATCCTCGACATGGCTGTTCTCGGCGAAATCGTGACTGATACCGCCGATGGAGGGAATGAACAGCATGGCGCAAGGCATCACGGTGCAGACGACACCGGCGTCATGAAAGGCGCCCGACGGCATCGCGGTCCAGTTGCCCGGCGCGTGGCTCTCGGCCGCTTTCGCCAGGTGCCCGCGAAAACCCTCATCCATATGGGCCGGCGCGATGCGGACCCGCGATGGTTTCGCCTCGACCACCGCGCCGCCCCGGCTGTTGATCTTGGCTACCAGGCCATGGGCGACCGCCTCGAATTTGTCCAGAACAGCGGGCTCCACATCCCGGTATTGCAGTTCCAGCTCGGCATAGCCGGGCACGATGGATGGCGCGCCGGGCCGAAGCAGCACCCGGCCCATGGTCCAGACCGAGCGCTCACCCGCGACTTTTGGAAATTCCTCGTTGATGGCATTGGCCAAGGCGTATAGCGCCGTCGCCGCATCCTTGCGTCCGGCCATCATGGTGGTGCCCGCATGGTTCTGCTGCCCGGTAAAGGTAAAGACCATGCCGCCCAGGCCAACGATGCTTTCGACAATGCCGATGCGCAGGCCGTCGTTTTCCAAATGCGGACCCTGTTCAATATGCGCTTCTAGAAAGCCCATATAGTCACGCTCCCCCGAAGACAGGCGCGGCACCCCGGTCAGACCGGCCTGGGCTAGCGCATCCGAGAGGGCGACGCCGTCCTTGTCCGCCAGGCCCGCTTCGGCCTCGGCCGGAAAACCACCGCAGAAGGAGCGGCTGCCCAGGCAGCCATAGAAGCGGGACTCCTCGTCCTGCCAGGACACGGCGTCCACCGGCAGATCCTTCGTCGCCGGGTCCTCGGCCAGGGCGCGGACGACTTCCAGGCCATATGCCACGCCAAGGGCGCCATCCAGCCAGCCGCCCGTTGGCTGGGTGTCGGAATGGGAGCCGATTAGCAGCGCCGGGCCCGGATTGGCGGATTTGCCCAACACGTTGCCGACACCATCAATGGTCGCCTCCAGCCCGGCTTCCGTATAACGCTCCGCCAGCCAGCGCCGGGCGGTCATGTCCATCTCGGAGAAGGCCGGGCGCACGACGCCCGTGCCGGTCGCGCCCATGGCGCGCATCGTCCGCAGATCTTCCAGCAACCGTTCGCCGTTAATTTTCACCATGACCCCGCCTTATCGACTCGATTAGTATCAATTTGCATTGGTATAACATCCTGCGCCCATCGTGGCGCAAGATATAGGTTCGGGAAAGAGTTTGAGACCATGACGGATACATCCGCGTTTGAACGCAGCCATGATATTTTGATCGACGCGCCGGCCAAGGCGGTGCTGGACTATGTCTCCAACCCCAATTCCTGGCCGGAATGGATCGCCGCCTCCCACGAAATGGACAGCCCCGACCGCCCGTTGGTGGTGGGCGATACCTTTTGCGAGCAATGGCACACCCGCACTGGCCCGGCGGTGCTGAATTGGCGGGTTACCGAATGCCAATCGCCGCATTTGTGGATGGCCGAGACCGGCACCGACTTCACCGGCCCGATCATCGCCCGTTATGATGTGGAGCAGGTCGGTGACCAGGTGCGCTATACCCGTACTGTACAAAACCCGGCCCGGCCCAAGCCGCCAACGGCGGAAATGATCGAGCGGATGGATGCCGAGGCCAAGGTGTGCCTGGAAAACATCAAACGAAACGTGGAAGCACGGGTCGCGGCGGGGACGCTGTGAGCAGCTGAGTATCATGAGGAAGATTGGGTCGTTCAGATGGATTTTGGTTTAAGCCCCGAGCATCAAGCGTTGAAGGATATGTCCCGGCGTTTTGTCGAGACCGAGTTTCCACGGGAAAAAATTCTGCAATGGGTCCGCGACAAGGTGGAGCCGCCGCGCGAGACCTTTCTGAAACTTGGCGAATTGGGCGTGTTCGGCTTCCTGCTGCCGCCCGAATACAGCGGCCTGGAAAAAGTCGACCCCACGGGCATGGTGGTTTTCGTCGAGGAGCTGTCCCGGGCCTCCTCCGCCCTTGCGACCCATTATGGCCGGGCCGCCGTGATCGTTGGGCCGCAGATCGCACGCTTCGCCTCGCAAGAACAAAAAGACTTGGTTCTGCCCAAGGTGGTTCGAGGCGAGGTTCAATTGGCCTTGTGCCTGACCGAAACCGAGGCCGGCTCGGACGCCGCCGCCATCGCCACCCGGGCCGAGGAGCAGCCCGACGGTTCCTACCTGATCAACGGCACCAAGATGTTCAACAGCCAGATCGAAAGCGCCGGCTTTGCCGTGATCGCCGCGCGCACGGATCCGGACAAGCCAAAGCATGACGGTATCACGCTGTTCCTGGTGGAAAATCCGGGCCAGCGGCCGGAAATCGAATACCACCGGATCGAAACCCTGGGCATGGCCATGATCCCCACCTACTCCATCGCTTTCAATGATCTCCATCTCCCGGCGGATGCCATTATTGGTGGGCGTGGCAATGGCTGGCAGGGTCTGTTGGGCGGCCTGGATAACGAGCGCTTTTATCACGGCGCTATCGGCGTCGGCGCGGCCCAAGGCATCATTGACATGGTGCTGGAATACGTGAACCAGCGCATTGCTTTTGGCAAGCCATTGGGTCGTTTACAGGCGGTGCGGCACAAGCTGGTGGATATGCAGATGGCTGTGGATAGCGCCCGTTTGTTGACCTATCGGGCGGCCTGGAAACTGGAAAACGAGGGCAGCTGCCATTTGGAGGCTTCCATGGCCAAGGTCGCGGGCGCCGAAGCTTATATGATGGTCTCGCACCAGGGCTTGCAGCTGATGGGCGGTTTTGGCTACAGCGTGGAAAGCGGCCTGCCCATGCATTTCGCGGACGCCAAATTGTTCGAGATCGGTGGCGGTGCCATGGAAATCCAGCGTAATATCATCGCCAAGGAAATGGGCCTCTAGTTACTGCTCAGGGGAAAACAAAACCGTGCAACTTGCATCGAAAATTCACGAGGCGGCGGATTTCAACGCCGTTCAGGAGCTCTATCACAGCAATGGCTGGACCGATGGCCTGCCCATCGTGCCACCGACGTCAGAGGCGGTGGAGGCCTGTCTGGAATGGGCCATGCTGCCGCCCGAACAACTGATTGGCGTCGAACCGGTGCGCGAGCGCCCGATTACGGCCGAGAAACTGGCCATCAACGCGGTCATGGCCGGCTGTCTGCCCATGCATTTTCCGGTCGTCGTTGCAGCCGTTACGGCAATGATGCAGCCGGAATTCCTGCTTCACGGGGCCACGGCCAGTACTGGGGGCTGCGCCGTCATGTTGGTTTTGAACGGGCCGATCAGCAAGGAGCTGTCCGCCAACCCGACTTTCAATGTACTGGGCGCCAGCGACCGGGCGACCATGGCGATTGGCCGCGCCCTGCGTCTAATCCTGATCAACGTCCTCGATGTACGGCCAGGGGGAATTGACCGCTCGACCATCGGCCATCCGGGCAAGATCAGCTATTGCCTGGCGGAAGACGAGGACGACAGCACCTGGCTCAGCCTGGCGGAGCAAAACGACATTCCAAAAGAAGCCTCCGCCGTCACCGTCATGGCCGCCGGTGCGCCGCGCCAGATTATGAATGAATGGACCACCGATCCGAAAGAGATCCTGGAGACCTTTGCCGCCGAAATCCGCGCTAACATGCGCCATTATTCCATCTGGCCCGGCAACTACGCCATCATCGTGCCCCAGCAGCTGCGCCGGCATTTGCAGAAAGCCGGGTGGAGCAAGGCGGATATATCCGAATTTATATTCGAGCGCGCCCGCATCCATCGCCGGGAATGGGCCGACGTGGGCAAAGGCTCCGTCGTGCGTGACCGTGGCGATACGGTATATCCCGCCATGGAAAGTCCCGATCAATTGCCGGTTATCGCCGCC
>CAYWYB010000019.1:25959-29316 GCA_964462145.1 uncultured Rhodospirillaceae bacterium | reverse complement strand
CGAGGGTCGGGAAACCGGCCCTCGCCGTTACCTTTATAGGCACCGGCGCTCGGCCGCTATCAAAGCATCAGGCTGACCGACAACAGGCAGCCAAGTTCGGACACCAGTTGTACCGCGCCCAGAACATCGCCGGTTTGCCCACCCAAGCGCCTTTGCGCCATCAGCGCGATCAAACCCGCCCCCACGGCAGCCCCAAAAATACACGCCAACGTCGCCGCGACGCCTAGTCCCGGCAGGGCAATCAGAACCGCGATCAGAACAGCCGCCAGTGCAGCCCCGCGGCCAGGCTGGCCGGCACCGGCGCCCAGGCCATCCTCCCGCGCCGCTGGCAGAAGATGCATTACAACAACCATTGCCGCCCTTGAAACCATCGCCGCCGCCATCAACGCCGTGAAAACATCGCCAGGCACTTCAATGGCCGCGACCGCCCCGATCCGCGCCGCGAACACCAACAGCAATACCACCAGGGCAAAATTGCCCGCCTGACTATCCCGCATGATGGCCAGACGACGCTCCCGGCTGGTGCCGCCCATGCCATCGGCGAAATCACCCAGTCCGTCTTCATGCAAAGCCCCGCACAGCAGAACCAGTGCCGCCACGGCCAAGGTCGCGGCCAGCCAAGGCGTCCAGCCAAGCCATATGGCCAAGGCATAGACCAATCCCGATACGGCGCCGAGAAAAACGCCAACAATAGGAAACGACCAGGCGGCGGCGGCCAGATCACCACGGGAATGTTCGCTCTGATCGCCGGCGGCGGATGTGACGGGCAAAATCGTCAAGAACGACGCGGCCAATCCTAGATCAGCCAGATAACGCGCCGGGTTTCGATCCGGTTTCAATTGTTGGCTCAATTACCAACTATGCGCATGGCTTCAGCCCGGTCCAGGCCAACCGCCTCACCCGCGGCCAAAATATCCTCCATGGTGGTATCGTCGATGGGCACGCCGTTGGCCAGACGCTCCGCCTTGGACTTTCGTTCAGGATCGCCCGGCACCATGACTTCATCCACACCCGGTGCCGGAGGTGAGGCTTTAACCCAGTTCGTAAACTCGTCCACTTCGGCATGAAAAGAGTCCCCCTGTCCGAAGGCATTGGGGTCAATCAAAACCGCCAGCATGTTGTTGATGATGCGGCCTTCGGGCACGCCTTCGCTGCCAAACATGCCGCCGCTGGTGAAGCCACCGGCAAGTGACTCGCATATGACCGCCAGGCCATAGCCCTTGTGCAGGCCCATGGAACGCAAGGCGCCTTTCGGTTCCGAATACATAACGCCGGGATCATTGGTGGGATTACCGCTGTTGTCGATCAGCGCGTCAGGCATCATCTCCTCGCCCTTGTTGTAGGCCACGCGGACCTTGCCCATGGCGACCCGGCTGGTGGCCATGTCCAACACAATGGGATCGCGCCCCTCTTTAACCGGTAGGGCCGTGCAATAGGGATTAGTGGAAAATCGCGAGTCAGAGCCACCGAATGGCGCCACCAACGAGGTTCGGGAGAGCACATTGACATAATGGATCGCGATAAAGCCCGCCGCCGCCGCCATTTCGGCCCAGGCACCAACCCGGCCAATATGGTAGGAATTCTTCAACCCCAAGACGGCAACGCCCAACTCCCTGGCCCGTTCGATAGCCAATTCCATGGCCGCCTTGGCCATGACCTGTCCAAAACCGGCATTGCCGTTGACCAACAGGAAAGAGCCGTGATCGTGTTCCACGGTCAATTCGCCATGCAGATTTAATTGATCTTCCTGAATGCCAAGAACATAAGCCGGCACCATACCAACGCCGTGGCTGTCGTGGCCGAACAGGTTGGCTTCTATCAGCTTTTCCGCGACCTGGGCCGCTGCCGCCTGGTCGGCGCCGCCCCGTTCGAATATGGTTTGGGCAAGGCTGGCTAGGCGTTCGGCTGGAATCTGCATATTGGCAATCCTACAAATGTTGTTATCTCTTGGGCGGCAGCATAGTCCGACCTAGGCCCGGCGGCGATAGCCAATTCGCCCCATCTTGCGGAGACATGGGCAAGACCGGTAAAATGCTCCAGATAAAGGGGAACAGGAATGGCGGCGAAAAAATCAAAAAAGAAGGCGGTCGAGGATCCGGTTGAAGTCCGGATAATAAAATGCGCCATGTCGCTTGCCGCCGTGCAGGGCTGGCAGGACACCACCATGGCCGATATCGCCGACGAAGCCGGCCTGAACCTTGGCGAACTACGCCGGTTATACAGCTCCAAGACGGCCATTCTGGCCGGCCTGATCCGGCTGACCGACGATCTGGTCTTGCGCGGCAGCGATGCGGATATAGCGGCGGAACCGCCCCGCGACCGACTGTTCGATGTCATTATGCGCCGGCTGGACGCCCTGGCGCCATATCGCGCCGGCCTGGCCGAGGTCGCGCGAGATCTGCCCCGCGAGCCGGCGGCCATGGCCTGTCTGGCTGCCGGGCCCATGCGCCGCTCTTTGCAATGGACGCTGGAGGCCGCCCGTATACAGCCCTGGGGCCCGTTGGCGCCGTTGCAGTTGAAAGGCCTTGGCCTGATTTACCTGAGCGTCCTGCGGGTCTGGCTGAATGATGAAGGCGAGGATCTGGCCCACACTATGGCGACGCTTGATAAAGCCTTGGGCCGGGTCGACAGCGTACTGGGCGCCCTACGCCGGGGTCCCAGACGTTTTATCCGCCCAGATGAAGAAGATGAAGCCGATGCGAGCGAACAATGAGTGAAATTGGTTTCAACGATTTTCTGAAGGTGGACATCCGCGTCGGTACTGTCATCCGAGCCGAACCCTATCCGGAGGCGCGCAATCCCTCCTACAAACTGTATGTGGATTTCGGGCCCGAAATTGGCGAGCGCAAGACCTCTGCCCAACTTACCGTTCATTACACGCTTGAAGAACTGGTGGGCAAACAGGTCGCCGCCGTGATCAACTTCCCCGCCAAGCAAATCGGCAAATTCATGTCCGAGATCTTGGTCCTGGGCTTCCCCGACGACGATGGCGGCGTTGTCCTGGTCGAACCCAACCGCAAGGTTTCCAACGGCGGCAGATTATTCTGATCCGCGCGCCTAGTCCGCGCGCCGCCAATCGACCCAAACGCTGACGTCCTCACCGTTGGGCCAGGTGCGGGTTACCACCAGGCGCAAGGTGCCGTCCGCCATTATTTCCACATCGCGCACCTGCTCGCCGCCGACCCAGCTTGGGTTCAAGGCGAATTCCACCTTGGTAATCAGCCGCCCATCCTCAATCCGCCAGCGCCCGGCATAAGAGACATAGCTGTCGAAAGCGGCCAGACGGTCGGCATCCGGGGCATCGGCATGCCATTCCGGGTCACCCGGCAGGCGCGCCCGGTCGCTCCGGCCAAGGGC
>CAYWYB010000019.1:0-25949 GCA_964462145.1 uncultured Rhodospirillaceae bacterium | reverse complement strand
TGACCACGCCTTCCGATTGGGTGCCGTAGCGTTCCTCAAGCGCGGCCTTCTGGCTCTCGCTCGCACCCCGCGCGACCAACTTCCAAGTTCCGAAAACATCCTCCGCGCTGACCATGATCGGCAATCCTTCCGCTTCGTTGATTTTGTTGGGCTCGATGATAGTCGTGTCAAACGATCTTATCTGTTTTTATTCGGCACCGTTTTGGATTAAAAATACAGCACCGACGCATGAGTGTAAGTTGCGCAAGCGTCCTAATGATACCCAACAGGGAGAGAGACAATGAAAAAACTGTTAGTTGCGACAGCCATGGCTGCGCTTGTCAGTACGGCGGTAAACGCCGAAGACATCAAGCTGGGCGTGATTTTGGGCTACACGGGCCCAATTGAATCCCTGACACCGGACATGGCGGCGGGTGCCGAGTTGGCAATCAAGGAAGTCAGCAACAGCGGCGCCCTCTTGGGCGGCAGCAAGGTGATCTCGGTACGCGGCGACACCACCTGCACCGATTCCGCTGCCGCCACGGCAGCGACCGAACGTCTGGTCACCTCGGACAAGATCAACGCCATTGTTGGCGGCGATTGCTCCGGCGTAACCACCGCCATGTTGCAGAACGTGGCGCTCGCCAACGGCATTGTCATGGTCTCGCCTTCGGCCACTTCGCCGGCATTGTCGTCGATCAAGGATAACGGCCTGTTCTTCCGTACCGCACCTTCGGATGCGCGCCAGGGTCAGGTTCTGACCGCGGTCCTGAAAGACAAGGGCGTCAAGTCCGCCGCCCTGACCTACACTAACAATGACTACGGCAAGGGTCTGGCCAATTCCATCAAGACCAACTTCGAAAAGGCCGGTGGCAAGATCACCATTTCCGCCGCACATGAAGACGGCAAGGCTGACTACACGGCTGAAGTCGGTGCGTTGGCAGCCGCCGGTGGCGATGTGCTGATCGTAGCCGGTTATCTTGACCAGGGCGGCAAGGGTATTATCCAGGCGGCCCTCGATACCGGTGCCTTCGAGACATTTGTTCTGCCCGACGGCATGATTGGCGAGAGCCTGCCCAAGGCTATTGGCGCGGACCTGAATGGTTCGTACGGCACCGTGCCCGGCACGGATAGCCCAGGTGCGGCGAAGTTCGGCGAAATGGCCAAGGCCGCCGGTTTCAAGGCCGGGCCTTTTGCCTCCGAGTCCTATGACGCCGCAGCCTTGATCTTGCTGGCCATGCAGGCCGCGAAGTCCTCGCAAAGCAAGATGTTCAAGGACAAACTGCTTGGCGTGGCCAATGCACCGGGCACCAAGATCTATCCCGGCGAGCTGGCCAAGGGCCTGAAAATCATCGCCGGTGGCGGTGAAGTGGATTATGTCGGCGCCTCGGCGGTCGAATTGATCGGCCCCGGTGAAAGTGCGGGCAACTATCGCGAGATCCTGGTCTCCGATGGCAAGAACACCACCGCCCGCTTCCGTTAAGCCGGCGGCGTTGAGTTGATGGGCGGGAAGCGGTCGCGGCATTTGCCTGCCGCCGTTTCCCGCCTTTCTTTTGCAAATTTATGCCGAATTTATGATCGAAGTTGAAAATCTTCATATGCATTTCGGCGGCATTCATGCCGTCGACGGTGTCTCTTTATCAATCGAAGGCGGCCGTATTACCGGCCTGATCGGCCCCAACGGCGCCGGCAAGACCACGCTTTTCAATGTTATTGCCGGGTTGCATAAACCAACGTCGGGCAAGGTGTATCTGGACGGCGCCGATATCACCGGCCTGTTACCCCACGAATTATTCGCAAAAGGCATGCTGCGCACCTTTCAGATTGCGCAGGAATTCAGCACCCTGACGGTGCGGGAAAACCTGATGATGGTGCCGTCCGGCCAGATGGGCGAGCGCCTGCTTGATACCTGGCTGCGACCTGCGCAGGTTCGCCGCGAAGAGGAAAAGGTCCGCGCCAAGGCGGACGAGGTTATCGAGTTTTTGCAGATTTCACAGGTCGCCGACGAGTTCGCGGGCAATCTGTCAGGCGGGCAAAAAAAGCTGCTGGAGCTGGGCCGCACCATGATGGTGGATGCGAAAATAGTCTTCCTTGACGAGGTCGGCGCCGGCGTCAACCGCACGCTCCTCAATACCCTGGGCGATGCCATCCTGCGCCTGCAAAAGGAACGCGGCTACACCTTTTGCATGATCGAGCACGACATGGATTTCATCTCCCGCCTCTGTGACCCGGTCATCGTCATGGCGGAAGGCATGGTCCTGACCCAAGGCAGCATCGAAGAGGTCAAGGCCAACGAACAGGTGATCGAGGCCTATCTGGGCACCGGTTTGAAGAACAAACCGCCAGTGCATCAGGAGCCGGTGGCGTGAGCTACTTGAGCGGCGATAACATGACGGGGGGCTATGGCGGCGCCGATATTCTGCACGATTGCACCATCGGCGTTGAAAAGGGCGAGATCGCCGTTATCGTCGGCCCCAATGGTGCGGGCAAGTCCACGGCCATGAAGGCCGTCTTCGGCATGCTGGACATCCACCAGGGCGCGGTGCATCTGGATGGCGAGGATATCACCAAGCTGTCACCCCAGGCCCGCGTCGCCAAGGGCATGGGCTTCGTGCCGCAAAACCAAAACGTCTTTACCTCCATGTCAGTGGAAGAAAATCTCGAGATGGGCGCCTTTATCCGGCGCGACGATTTTTCCGGCACCCTGGAGCAGGTATTTGATCTGTTTCCCATCCTGAAGGAAAAGCGCCGCCAGCCGGCCGGCGAGCTTTCAGGCGGGCAACGGCAACAGGTCGCCGTAGGCCGGGCCCTGATGACCCAGCCAAAAGTCCTGATGCTGGACGAACCTACAGCGGGCGTTTCGCCCATTGTCATGGACGAACTGTTCGACCGCATAATCGAGGTCGCCAAAAGCGGCATCGCCATATTGATGGTGGAACAAAACGCCCGCCAGGCCCTGAACATAGCCGACAAGGGCTATGTCCTGGTCCAGGGGCGCAACCGCTATACCGACACCGGGGCCGCCCTGATGGCCAATCCGGAAGTCCGCAAGGCATTCTTAGGAGGTTAGCGTTATCGACGGCTTCCTGAACGCGTTCATCCTTTTATCGAATTTCGTGCTGGTGCCTGGCATGGCCTATGGCAGTCAGTTGGCCATTGGCGCCCTGGGCGTCACCCTGGTCTTTGGCATCCTGCGCTTTTCCAACTTTGCCCACGGCGACACCATGGCCTTTGGCACCATGATTACCGTGCTGGTGACCTGGGCCTTGCAGGCCTGGGGCGTCTCGATCGACCCGTTACCCACGGCATTGCTGGCACTGCCATTTGGTATTCTGGGTACGGTCGTCCTGCTGTTGTTGACGGACCGCTGGGTCTATCGCTTTTACCGCCGGCAAAAGGTGGCGCCGGTGGTCTTTCTGATCGCCTCGGTCGGGGTGATGTTCGTCATGAACGGCCTGGTCCGGTTCATTATTGGGCCCGACGACCAGCGCTTCGCCGACGGTGAGCGCTTCATCATGAAGGCCCGGGAATTCAAACGCATGACGGGGTTGAGCGAGGGCATCTCGTTCAAGACCTCCCAGGGCCTGACGGTTCTGACGGCGGTGGTCGTGGTGGCGGCCCTGTTCTGGTTCCTTAACCGCACGCGGGCGGGCAAGTCCATGCGTGCCTATTCAGACAACGAAGATCTGGCCCTGCTGTCAGGCATCAATCCCGAACGGGTAGTGCTGATCACCTGGACCATCGCCGCCGCCCTGGCCACCATCGCCGGCGTGCTTTATGGCCTGGATAAAAGCTTCAAGCCGTTCACCTATTTCCAGCTGCTGTTGCCGATTTTCGCCTCCGCCATCGTTGGCGGCTTGGGCAGTCCCCTGGGCGCTATCGCGGGGGGCTTTATCATCGCCTTTTCCGAAGTCACCGTTACCTATGCCTACAAGAAGGTTCTCTACTACACCCTGCCCAGCGAATGGGCGCCCGAGGGCCTGACGCAGCTGTTGTCCACTGACTACAAATTCGCGGTTTCGTTCGTCATCCTGGTGCTGGTCCTGTTGTTGCGGCCAACGGGCATATTCGGGGGCAAGGCGACATGAATAGCCGCGTGGATGGTAACGGTAATGGCAATGGCAACCTGCGCCCGGTCCTGATGTTCATGGCCATGTTCGCCGCCTTGGCCGCCGTCGGCCTGATCCAGAGCTGGTCCCTGGCCCTGGCGATCCTGAACCTGTGCCTGATCTCCGCCGTGATGTCCCTGGGCGTCAATATTCAATGGGGATACGCGGGCCTGTTCAATGTGGGCATCATGGGCTTCGCGGCCCTGGGCGGGGTGGCCGGAATTCTGATGTCCGTACCGCCCGTCACGGCGGCCTGGCAAGCGGGCGGCGGCGGCATCGCCATTGCCCTGGCGATCGCCATTGCCACCATACTGGCCGCCGTCCTTGCCGCGCGGCACATAGCCGCCCGCGCGCTCCGGCGGCTGGTCCTGGCATTCATCATCGTCGCCGGTTATTTCCTGGCCCGGGCATTTTTCGATCCGGCGGTCGAAGTCATCGAAGCGGTGGAACCGGCCAAAACCGGCTTCCTGGGCGGCCTGGGCCTGCCGATCCTGTTTTCCTGGCTGGTCGGCGGTATTCTGGCCGCGGGTGCCGCCTGGATCATCGGCAAGATCGCCCTGGGCCTGCGCTCGGACTATCTCGCCATCGCCACCCTGGGCATTTCCGAAATCATCGTCGCCATGCTGAAAAACGAGGATTGGCTGACCCGTGGCGTCAAAAACGTCTCCGGCCTGCCCCGCCCGGTGCCTTACGAGGTTGATCTGCAGCAGGCGATCTGGTTTCAAGAATGGGCCGAACGGTTTGGCGCCACGCCAGTGGAATTCTCCTCGATCTTCGTCAAGCTTTCCTATGGTTTGCTGTTCGCAGCCGTTTTACTGGTGGTGCTGTGGCTGTCACAACGGGCCTTGAATTCGCCCTGGGGCCGGATGATGCGGGCCATTCGCGACAACGAAGTCTCCGCCGCCGCCATGGGCAAGAATATCAAGGGCCGGCATCTGCAGGTCTTTGTCCTGGGCTCCGCCGTGGTCGGCATCGCCGGCGCCATGCTGACCACATTGGATGGCCAGTTCACGCCGGCCTCGTACCAGCCGTTGCGCTTTACCTTCATCATCTGGGTCATGGTTATCGTCGGCGGTTCCGGCAACAATTGGGGCTCGGTGCTGGGCGGTTTCGTGATCTGGTTCTTCTGGATCGAGGCGGAACCCATGGGCCTGTGGCTGATGGACCTGTTGACTGCCGGCCTGGATGAAGGCAATCCGTTGCGCAAGCACCTGCTCGACAGCGCGGCGCATATGCGCCTGATGACCATGGGCTTGATCCTGTTGCTTGTGCTACGCTTTAGCCCAAGGGGCCTGATACCCGAAAAGTAACTGTACTGGAGGAGACCGTCATGACCAAAGGCATGGTATGCGCGCCGCAACCCGAAGCCGTCGAGGCCGGCGCCTTCGCCCTAAAACGCGGCGGCAACGCGGTCGATGCGGCCATGACCTGCGCCCTGGTGCAAACCGTGGTCGATCCCATGATGTGCGGCATCGCCGGTTTCGGCACCATGCAACTGTATCTGCCCGGCCAAGGCCATCACGGCTTTATCGATTTTCACACCACGGCGCCCGGGGCGGCGACGGAAACCATGTGGGAAGACCAGATCAAGGCACAGGCGCGGGACGGTTTCGGCTTTATCCTGCACAATCGCGCCAACGAATGCGGCTATGAAAGCATCATGCCGGGCAGCCTGAAGGCCTATTACGAGGCGGTACAGGAATACGGCACGTTTGATTGGAAGGACATCATCCAGCCGGCAATTGAACATGCCGAGGATGGTTTCGTCATCCGCCCCCACGTGGATGAATTCTGGAGCGCCGCCAACGTCATGGGCCGTATGTCCGTGGGCGACAAACTGCGCGAAATTCCAGCCACCAGGGAGATTTACTGTGACGAAGACGGCAACACTTATGCCGTCGGCTCGCGGGTGAAAAACCCCGGCATGAAGCAGACCCTGGAGCGTATCCGCGACGGCGGGGCGGAGATCTTTTATTCCGGCGAGATTGCCGAGGAGATCGCCGCCGACGTGGCGGCCCACGGCGGCCTGTTAAGCCTGGACGATCTGAAAAACTACAAAACCGTCCGGGCCGAACCCATTTGGGGCGAATACCGGGGCGACAAGGTGTCCTGCGGCCATCCGCCGTCAGGCGGCGTCATGATCCTTGAAATGCTGAATATTCTGGAGCATTTCGACCTGGGTTCCATGACCCACAACAGCGCCGATTATATCGAGATCGTGGCCGAGGCCATGAAATTCGCCACCATCGACAAGGACAACAAGATGGGCGACCCGGCCTTTGACGATGTGCCCATCGCCGAGTTCATCGACCGCCAGCAAGCGGGCCGCTATGCCAATATGATCCGCGAAGGCGAAAAAGCCAACGTCATCCGCTTTGGCGAACCGGAGGAATCCAAGGACACCACTCACGTAACCGTCGTAGACGAGGCCGGCAATTGTGTCTCCATGACCCACTCATTGGGCATGCCCTCCGGCGTGGTCACTCAGGGTATGGGCTTTATGTACAACGGCTGCATGGGCGCCTTCGATCCGCGCCCCGGCATGCCGCACTCCATCGGCCCCGGCAAGCGCCGCTTCACGGCCATGTGCCCGACCATCGTCTTCAAGGGCGACGAGCCATACGTGGTGATCGGCGCGCCGGGCGGGACGTTCATCACAATGGGCGTGTTGCAGGCCGTTTTGAACGTGATGGATTTCGACATGACCATGCTGGAGGCCGTGGCAGCACCGCGCTTCACCGCGAACAGCAACACCATCGATGTCTCCAACCGCATTCCGCATTTCGTCACGGAAGAGCTGGAAAGCCGCGGCTATCCCATCGTCCGCAACCCCTTCAGCTACGTCTTCGCCGGCGTTCACGGCATTCGGATACCGAACGACGGCAAGCGCCGCTGGGAAGGCGGCGCCGATCCAGGCCGCGACGGCATCGCGCTGGAGGTTTAGGCTGGCAACCTTATAACCGCCCTTAACCCGCCCTCGGGCGCTTCGTCCAGCACCACGTCGCCACCCTGGTTGCGTACCGTGTCGCGGGTGATGGCGAGGCCCAGGCCGACGCCTCCCGTTCCTGGGTTGCGGGATTCTTCCAGGCGATAGAACGGGCGGAAGGCGGCTTCGCGCTCGGCTTCGGGGATGCCGGGGCCGTCGTCATCCACGGTGATTTCGATCATGTCGCCGTCGCGGCGGGCAGCCAGGGCGCAGCTTTCGGCATAGCGCTGGGCGTTGCCCAGCAAATTGGCGACGCAGCGTTTCAGGCTCAACGGCCTCAACTGCCCGCGCAAATCACCCGCCGCCGTGAATGTCACCGTGGCGCCTTCACGGCGGGCATCGCTGACCGCTTCTTGCAGCAGGGCGTTGACGTCCGTATCAACCGCCTTTTCACCCGCAGCACCTCGGGTAAAGGCCAGATAGCCCTCGATCATGCTATCCATCTCGTCAACGTCCGCCTGCATGGCCTCCGCCGCCGGGGTATCCTTCAACATGGTCAGTTCCAGCTTCAACCGGGTCAGGGGCGTACGCAGGTCATGGCTGACCCCGGCCAGCATCTCGGTCCGCTGGCGCAGGTGGCGTTCGATGCGGTCGCGCATGCGGAGGAAGGCATCGCCGGCGCGGCGCACCTCAATGGCGCCGGATGGTTTGAAATCCGCCACCCCCTGGCCGCGACCGAAACGGTCGGCGGCATCCGCCAGGCGCAGGATGGGACGCACCTGATTACGCAAAAAGACAATGGCGATGGCGAGGAGCAGCAGCGAGGAGCCGACGATCCACATGACCAGCACATCCAGAGTGGCGGATGTGATCCGGTTGTGCGGCACCAGCACCCGCAAAACGCCGCCCTCGAACGCCACCTGGATCAAATAGTTTTTTAGGTCGGGCCGGTTCTCGATGGTAAAGGCCAGCTCCAAACCCTGATCAATGGTGCGGATCAACAGCCGCTCCAGGGGCGAGTTCGGTTGCGGCAGCGGCCCCGCCTTCAGTTCCTGTCCCGGGATCAGGGTGAAGCTCAAATTCATCCGTGAATTGGCGGACTGCAAAATGTGAAAGCGCGCCAGCTCCGCCTTTTCCCGCGTCAAGGCGGCGGCGACGAAGCCAATATCACCCGCCACGCTGCGCGCCAGGCGCCGGGTGACGGCATCCAGGTGGCGGTCGTAAAAGACAACAGCGGCGACGATCTGCAGTAAAACAACAGGCGTAACGACGATAAACACCGCCCGGCCAAACAGACTGCGTGGCAGAAACCGCTTCAGCATGGTCCCAGCCCCCGCCCCCGCACCTTTCCTGGCGCACTAATCGAGCCAGAAAACATAGCCCTGTCCCCACACAGTGCATAGATGGCGCGGCTCCTTAGGGTCTTCCTCGATCTTGCGGCGCAGCCGGGTGATCTGCACATCGACCGCGCGCACATTGCCCGCATCCGCCTCTGCCAGCAACTCCGCCCGGCCCACGGTGACGCCTGGACTGCGCGCGAACAGGCGCAACATCTCTATCTCGCCCGAGGTCAGGCGCACCGCTTCGCCATCGCGGGTCAACTCGCCGCGTTCCATGTCGAAGCTACAGGCGCCAAAGGTCGCCACGGCAAGCTCTTCCTGTTTCGGCCCGCCACGGCGCAGGATGGCCTCGATCCGCAGCACCAATTCCCGGGGCTCGAACGGTTTGGCCAAATAGTCGTCGGCGCCAACTTCCAGGCCGGCGATGCGGTCTTGCGCCTCGCCCATGGCCGTCAGCAGCAGGATCGGCAGAGACTTGACCGTATTATCGCCACGGATGAACTGGGTCAGTTCCAGGCCGCTTTCACCGGGCATCATCAGATCCAGCACCAGCAGATCGAAATCCAGACCGGAAAGCGCCACCCGCGCCTCGGCGGCGGAGGAAGCGGTGGAGACGCGAAAGCCGCATTCGCCCAGATAACGCTGCAACAAATCCCGCAGGCGGTCATCATCATCAACGACCAGAATATGGGTGGCATCATCGCTCATGAAGAATTACCTCAGGACCGCTCCACCGAGCGCAGCACGCCATCCCGCTCGTCCGCGTTCAGCAAATCCGCCAACACCTTGCGATAGCCGGCAACGGCCTCGGGCCCGGCATTGCGATAGGCCCTGGCGATGCGGGCCTTTTGCGGTCCCGACAGTTTGGCGAACAGGGTTTCGCCCTTGTCGGTCAGATACAACAGGCGCTGCCGGCGGTCGCGGCTGCCCTTTACCTGCCGGACATACTCTTCCGCCACCAGTTGGCTTAGAACGCGGCTGAGGCTCTGCTTGGTCACCTTCAGGATGGTCAGCAGTTCCGCCACCGTCATACCGGGATTGCGGCCTATAAAGTGCACCACCCGATGATGGGCCCTGCCAAAACCATAGTCTTTTAGAATTTCATCCGGATCGGAGGTGAAATCGCGATAAGCGTAAAACAGCATCTCGATGGACTGGATCAGTTCCTCGTCACCAAGATAGGCCGGCGCAGCGACATCGCCTTGGTCCTCAAGGCTGTCTTCAGGCAATGTATCGGTTGAAAGATCGGTCATGGCCGCATGCTACACGAGATGCGTCAATGTTGCTGACATTTTTTTGGTCAGCACTATTGACATATATTTTCTGGATGTTACGTTAGCGCCATCAAACGCGCAACAATCAGTCGCCAAAGACACTCTGGGAGTCAGTAATCATGGCAACGATCTCTTACGACAAATTGGAAGGCAACATCTGGTACAACGGCGAAATGATGCCGTGGGAGAATGCCCAGGCCCATGTATTGACCCATGGCTTGCACTACGCATCGTCCGTATTCGAGGGTGAGCGGGTCTATGGCGGCGAAATTTTCAAGCTGGAAGAGCACACCGACCGGCTGTTGAATTCGGCCAAGTTGCTGGATTTCAAGATCCCCTACACCGCCGAGGAGATCAATGCCGCCTGCCGGGAAACCGTGCTCAAAAACGGCATCGTCGACGGCTATGTCCGGCCCGTGGCCTGGCGCGGCTCCGAGATGATGGGCGTTTCGGCCCAGGAGAACCGCATCAATCTGGCCATCGCGGTTTGGGAGTGGCCCTCGTATTTTGATCCGGAAATGCGCACGGTTGGCATCCGCTTGAAGACCACCAAGTGGCGCCGTCCGGACCCGCGTACCGCGCCGGTGCATTCAAAGGCCGCCGGTCTGTATATGATCTGCACCCTGTCCAAGCACGCGGCGGAGGCCGAGGGTTATGATGATGCCCTGATGCTGGATTGGCGCGGACAGATCGCGGAAAGCACCGGGGCCAATATTTTCTTCGTGATCGACGGCAAATTGCACACCCCGATCCCGGACTGTTTCCTGGACGGCATCACCCGGCGCACGGTCATCGACCTGGCCAAGGCACGCGGCTATGAAGTCATAGAACGGGTGATCATGCCCGAGGAGATGGCCGACGCCACGGAATGCCTGTTGACCGGCACCGCGGCCGAAGTCACTCCGGTTGGTGTGATCGACGATTATCGCTTCAAACCCGGCGCCATTACGGCCCAGTTGATCGAGGACTTCGAAAACCTGGTCAACCGCCGCGCCGCCGCCTGATTGCGGAGGGTCAAGGATCTGGAAAGCGGCGGCCGCAAGGCCGCCGTTTTTCGTTTGGTGCATCGTCCCATTCGATTTAGGATTTTCGCCGCTTAGCTAAATTTTTTTGGGAGCAGCCAGCATGTATCAGCTTCAATTAACGGAATCCCTGGTTCCGGCCCAGGACGACGACAGCATCCTGGAGACCACGGTTGGTGGCCTTCTGCGCGAGGTCGCGGGCCGGCAACCGGATGCACCGGCACTGCTCGAAGTCACCATGGAAGGCAATACTGCACGTGCCTGGAGTTATGGCGAATTATTGGCGGATAGCGAGCGTCTGGCGCTTGCCCTGTCCACCCGTTACGCGCCGGGCGAGCGGGTAACCGTATGGGCGCCCAACATTCCCGAATGGCTGCTGCTGGAATATGCCTGCGCCCTTGCCGGCCTGACCCTGGTTACCGCCAATCCCGGCTATCAGCCGCAGGAACTACGTTACGTATTGGAACAGTCTGATTCCGTGGCGCTGTTCGCGGTGGAAAGCTATCGCGGCAACCCCATGGCGGAGATCGCGGTGGAGGCCTGCAAGGGCCTGGATGCGATCCGTGAAATCGTGGATATGGACGACTGGGAGGCGCTTTTCCGCCACGGCGAGCGGGCCCCTGCCCTGCCTGAAGTCGCGCCGGACGATCCGGTGCAAATTCAATATACCTCCGGCACCACCGGTTTTCCCAAAGGTGCGATCCTGCACCACCGCGGCCTGACAAACAACGCCCGCCTGGTTTTCGCGCGCGGGCGCGTGGAGCAAGGTTCGACCTGGTCGAATTTCATGCCGATGTTTCATACCTCGGGCTGCGGCATCGCCGCCCTTGGCTGTTTGCAAACCGCCTCGCGCATGTTGCTGTTCAAGGTATTCGATCCAGCCGTCGTGCTGCGCCAGATCGAGGCTGAAGGGGTTGCCGCCCTGGTCGGCGTGCCGACCATGCTGGTCGCCCTCTTGGAAGCGTTGGAGCAGGAACCACGCGATATGTCGTCCCTGAAAGTTGCCATCTCGGGCGGTGCCATGGTGGCGCCCGAACTGGTCCGCCGGGTCCGTCAGGCCTTTGGCTGCGATTTCGAAACCGTCTACGGCCAGACCGAAGTCTCGCCCGTGGTCACCCAGCATGTTTTTGACGACGATATCGAGGACGTTGTTGCAAATGTCCTCGATATCGTCGTCAAAAACATGCTGGGTGACGACGATATCGAGGACATTTGCAACAACGTCGGCCAGCCCATGCCGCAAACCGCGATTTCGATCCGCAGCGTCGAGGAAAACAAGGTCGTGCCCATCGATACCGTGGGCGAGATCTGCGTTCAGGGCTATTGCAACATGATTGGCTATAACGGCAATCCGGAGGCGACGGCGGAAACCATTGATGCCGAGGGCTGGCTGCACAGCGGCGACCTGAGCGCCATGGATGCGCGCGGCTATGTCCGGGTCACGGGCCGGGTCAAGGAAATGATCATCCGTGGCGGCGAGAACCTGTTCCCGGCGGAAATCGAAAATACCCTGGCCGAGCATGACAGCGTTGCCGAAGTGGCCGTGGTTGGCCTGCCGGATGACAAATGGGGCGAGATCGTAGCCGGCTTCGTGCGTGCCGAAACCGGCTACGAGGTTGATCCAACGGTGCTGCGCGCCCATTGCCGGGAACATCTGGCGGCGCAAAAGACACCGACGGTCTGGTTCAGCGTCAACGAGTTTCCGCTTACGGGCTCGGGCAAAATTCAGAAATTTGCCCTGCGCGACGCCCATGCCGCCGGCAAGTACGAACCGCTATAGCGGACTACAGGTAACGGGCTACAGATAACGGGCTACAGGCCGTAACGGGCCCAGTGGGCCCGCACTTCCGCCGTGGCCAGAAGGTCGCTCGCAAGATTCATATTGGGTAGCTGTGAGGACAGGCCAAGGCGCCGTTGCAGCCAGCTTTTGTCCGCCCCCACCATGGGCAGGCGCACCTTGTCGCCGAATTTTTGCCGCATTACGGTCTTCAAATCACCCAGGCCATCGATCAGGCCCAGGCCCTCGGCCTTGCTTCCGGTCCAAAATTCACCCGAAAACAGCTTTCGCTCGCCCGCTTTCAGGCGGCCCTCGCGGCGGCTGCGGACATGGCGCTTGAAGGCGTCGTGAATTTCTTTTTGCAATGCGGTCAGGCGCTTCAGGTCATCTTCCTCCATGGGCAGGAACGGATCCAACAGGCTTTTCTTGTCGCCAGCGGTAAACAGGCGCCGTTCTATTCCCAGCTTCTCCATCGCGCCCTCAAAGCCGAAGGTCGCCGCGATGACGCCGATGGAACCGATGATCGAGGTTTCGGCGGCGTAAATTTCGTCGCCCGCGCAAGCAATCCAATAGCCACCCGAGGCCGCCACATCCTCGCAGAAAACATAGACGGGCAACTCTTTTTCATCCGCCAACAGGCGAATGCGGTCATGCAACAGCGCCGATTGCACCGGCGAGCCGCCTGGTGAATTGATCGCCAGAGCGATTGCCTTGGCGCCCTTCATCTTGAAGGCCCGTTCGATAGGCCCCGCCATGGAGGCGAGATTGAGCGCCGGGCGCAGTGGCGAACCCTGCGCCGCGATGACGCCGTCCAGGCGCACGACCGGCACCAGGGGCACCCGGTCCCGCAATGCCTTGATGGGCAGGCGGCTGAGAATTTTATCCATGTTCATGGCAGGGGAAATAGGGTGTCGGGCGGGCCAACGCAAGCGCTTTGCTCGATTTCAGGAAAAGACATATGGCTTGGCAAAGATTTGCTACCATGGCGTTGGATAAGAGGGGGCGGCATGAAGAGAGTTCTAATCGTAGGCGGCGGCATCGGCGGCATGACCGCCGCGGCAAATCTGTTAATGGCCGGCTTCGAGGTCGAGGTGTTCGAGCAGGCGCCGGAGCTGGGCGAGGTTGGCGCCGGTATCCAGTTGAGCGCCAATCCCATGCGGGTGTTGCGCCATATGGGCCTGGTGGAACAGCTCCAACGGCTTGGCGTGCAGCCTGCCGCCTATCAATTCAAAATGTTTGATAGCGGCGAGATCCTGCAGGAAATTCCCCTGGGCGATGGCTATGTGCAGCGCCATGGCGTGCCGTATCTATCGGTTCATCGGGCCGATCTGTTGGACAGTTTGATTGGCGCCGTGCAGGCGCTGAAAGCGGATACGGTCAGTCTGAACGCGATGGCGACGGACTTCACGGAGGACGCGGGCGGCGTTACCTTGCATTTCGAAGACGGCACCGAGGCGCGCGGCGATGTCCTGATTGGTGCCGACGGCATAAAATCCATGGTACGGGCAAAGATCTTGGGGCAGACGCCGGTGCATTATACCGGTGATCAGTCCTGGCGCATATTGGTGCCCGCGGAGCGCTTGGCACCGGAACAGCGGCCCGATACGGTGAATATCTGTGTCGGCCCCGGCAAGCATGGCGTGGTCTACCCCATTCGCGCCGATGGCCTGGTCAATATGGTCGGCTGTGTGGAGTACGAAACCTGGGATGACGAAAGCTGGACCGCGCGCCGGCCCTGGGCCGAGATGAAGGCGGATTTCGCCGGCTGGCATGACAATATTCAGGCCATTATCGACAACGCGGACAAGGACGAATGCTATCGCTGGGCTATGAATAACCGCCCGCCCGTCGATAACTGGCGCACGGGGCGGGTCACCCTGCTTGGCGATGCGGCCCACCCTACCCTGCCCTACATGGCCCAGGGCGGCGCCATGGCCATTGAGGACGGCGCCATCATCGCCCGTGCTCTGCAACAGGAGAGCGATGTGGGCGAGGCGTTGGAGCTCTACCAGCGCAATCGTCTGGAGCGCACGGCACGGATCGTCAATGAAAGCTCCGCCAACCGCGATATGTTTCACCTGCCGTCAGAAGCGGCCCTACGCGAGGCCTTCGCGCAACGGGACATGAACGCCGAGCGCACCGCCTGGCTATTTTCCTACGACCCTATGAACGTGGAATTACGATAAAGGACAGTTAAATGGAGCTTTTTGTCACCCTGACCTCGCCCTATGCCCGCCTGGCCCGCGCGGTCATTATCGAGAAAGGCTTGCAGGACCGGGTCAAGGTCACGCCTATTCAAACCCGCACGCCGGACAGCCCGTTGTATGCGATCAACCCATCGGGGCGCGTTCCCACCCTGGTAACTGAAGATGGCACCATGTTTGAAGAGTCCGCGGTGATCTGCGCCTATCTCGACAATCTGGACGGCGCGCCCATCTTTGAAATCGCCCATGACGACAACCGCTGGACAGCACTGCGGTTAGAGGCGCGGGTCCGCAGCATGCTCGATGGCATCGCTGTCTGGGGGCGGGAGTTATACCGCCCGGAATCCGAACGTTCCCCCACCATCATCGCCCACGAAACTGCGCGGGCCTTCCGCATGGCGCGTGCCCTAAACGACGATGTCGCGGCGGGTTTGTTTGATGGCCCGCTCAGCATCGCACAGCTATTGCTGGGCTGCGCCTTGCATACGCGGGAGGAACGCCTGCCCGGTTTTCGATGGCGCCAAGAGAACGCTGAATTGGCCGCCTGGGTCGACAGCTTCGCGGCCCGGCCCTCGCTGCAAGAAACCCTGCCGCCGCCGCATCCCTCGGAAACCAGCCTCAAGTAGTCCGAACGACGATAGGCGAAAAACCCGCCTCAAGTAGCCCGAAGGGCGGTAGGCGGAAAAAAGTAGGAGACGGATATGCCCCTGATTATCGAACATAATGGCCCGGTCACCACGGTGACGATCAATCGCCCCCAGGTCCGCAATGCCGTCGATGCGGAAACGGCCCTTGAACTGCGCGCCGCCTTCAAGGCGTTCGATGCCGATGAAGAACGATCCGTCGCCATTTTGACCGGGGCCGAGGGCGCCTTTTGCGCCGGCTATGATTTAAAATCCGTGGCCCAGGGCGGCGCGCGGGTTATCTCCAAACCAACCGACGAGGGCCCCATGGGGCCCACGCGCATGTTGCTGTCGAAACCGGTGATCGCGGCGGTCGAGGGCCATGCGGTCGCCGGCGGCCTGGAACTGGCCCTGTGGTGCGACATGCGGGTGGCTTCGACGACTGCCGTGTTCGGTGTCTATTGCCGGCGCTGGGGGGTACCGTTGATTGATGGCGGCACCATCCGCCTGCCGCGCCTGATCGGCCACAGCCGGGCCTTGGACATGATCATGACCGGGCGCGGCGTAGAGGCGGAGGAAGCGATGCAGTTCGGCCTGGCCAACCGCCTTGTCCCCACCGGCGAAGCCCTGGCGGCAGCCCGGGAGCTGGCGCTGGAGATCGCGAAATTCCCACAACTATGCATGCGGGCCGACCGGCAATCATCCTATGAACAATGGAACCTGGATCTGCCCCAGGCCCTGATCAATGAAGGGATCGGCGGCGAGAAGCCCAGGCTGGAGGAAGCACAGGCAGGCGCGGCCCGCTTTGCCGCCGGCAAGGGACGCGGCGGTGATTTCAGTAGCATTTAGTGGAGAAGAACATGTCGACGAGTGATGTAAGCGTTAATTACAGCCGCACTGGTTCTGAACTGATCGAGAAAATTTACAGTGACGACTATCTTTCCATAGGCGGTAAGGCCTCCACCGACAGTCTGGCAAGAGACGCCGGCATTACGGAAAAGTCGAAGGTTCTGGATATAGGCAGCGGCCTGGGCGGGCCGGCCCTGCATCTGGCCGAGAACATCGGCTGCCGGGTCACGGGCCTGGATATCGTTGAAAGTAACATAATGACGGCGGCTGAACGCGCCAGGGCGCGGTCATTGCAGCATCTGGTGGAATTCCGCCTTGGCGATGCCATGGCCATGCCGTTCAACGATGGCCAATTTGATGTCATCCTGGGCCAGGATGCCTGGTGCCATGTACCAGACAAAGACAAGCTGATAGCCGAATGCGCCAGGGTCATCGCGCCAGGCGGCAGCGTGGCGTTCACCGACTGGCTGCAAGTGGGCGCGATGGAGAGCGCTTTTCTCGACGAGGTCCTCGCGGCCATGGCATCGCCCAACCTGGCTACCTTGGAAAGCTATGTGGCGATGCTGGAACGGCATGGCTTTACAGTCCACGAGCAGGAAGATATCAGCGCCACTTTCATCGACCAATACAGCGCGATCTACGCTCGGCTCGAGACGCTGGAAGGTGAAATTTCAGAAGCCTTCAGCCCCAAGGTCTATGGCATAATCTTGGCCAAGAACAACAGCATCCGCCGCGCCTTCGCCAATGGCAAAATGGGCGGAGGCCGGATTATTGCCAAACGGGATGGGAGCGGAAGGGCCAAGCAAGAGCTCCCGGCATGACCGCAGAGACGGGCGGAAGCGCGCCCGGCACCGAGCGGCCTGTAGCCCTGCGCGTTGCTTTCTGGATGATCGTTGCGGCCTTCGGTTATGCCGGCATGATCGGCGTGGTCAAACAACTGTCCATGGAGATGGACATCTACGTTGCGCTTTTTTACCGCTATTTCCTGGCCCTGGTGGTCATGCTGCCCTGGTTGATACCCAGCGGCGGGGCCGCGCTCAAGACGCAACGCCTGGGCCTGCACATTTGGCGGGCCTTGTTGATGGTCATCCACGGCGGCACCTTGATGGTCGCGGTGACGTTGATCCCACTGGCCGAGGCCACGTCCTTGATCTTCACCTCGCCGCTGTTCGCCACGGTGCTGGCGGCGCTGTTCCTGCGCGAAGTGGTGGGGCCGCATCGTATCTTCGCATTGGTGCTTGGCTTCATCGGTGTGCTGGTGATCCTGCGCCCCGGTTTCGTGGCCTTTAACCTGGCCTCGGCGTTGATGCTGGTATCCGCCTTCACAGGTGCCTCAGTTGTGGTGACGGGCAAGGTGCTGTTACGTACCGAAAGCTCGGAACAGACGGTGTTCTACCTAACGCTGTTCGCGGTTCCCTTTGCCTTGATGCCGGCACTGTATTTTTGGCAATGGCCGACACTGGCGATGCTGCCCTGGCTTGCCGCCCTGGCGGTGGTGGGCAATGGTTATATCTATGGCCTGACCCGAGCCCTGAAGATCGCCGAGACCTCGATGGTGATGCCGTTCGATTTTCTACGCATGCCGGCGGCGGCGGCGGCGGGGTTCATACTGTTTGCCGAAACCATCGACCCCTGGTCCTGGCTCGGCGCCGCTATCGTATTCGGCGCCACGATCTATATTACGCAACGCGAAATGAGGGCCGCCAAGCTTCAGCGGGAATAGTTGTCCAAGTTATTTGTAAGTAGTTCAGGGCCCAAGCATTATCCGTGACGCGGCCGCATGGGCACAACACGGGGGGAGTCCGCAGCCTGATGCAATTGTTCTCCAGCAAGATCCAATGTGCGACGACGGGGAAAGCGGCATGTCACTACCGTTCCCACGCCGACCTCCGAGCTCACTTTTAAATCGCCGCCATGCTGGGCCATAACCGCCTTGACCAGGGCCAAGCCCAGACCCGTGCCCTCGAATTTTCGCCGCCAGGATCCGTCCACTTGATTGAAGCGCTCGGTCAGACTGGCTAATTCGGTCTCGGGTATGCCTATTCCCGTATCGGAGACGCTGAATTCCAGCGCCCGGTCAGGCCGTAGCCGCGCCGCCACCACGATCGAGCCCGACAAGGTATGCTTGATGGCATTCAACAGCAGGTCCTGCACGATATGTTGCAGGGCATCGTGGTCGGCCAGTAACGGCGGCAGGTTAGGTTCCAGGTTGCAATCGAAGTCCAGCGCCATCGCATCCGGCTGGCAGCACAGCATTGCCGTGGTGGATTCCAGACATGCGCCTAAGTCCACCTTATCTTCCTGAAGTTCCATTTTTCCGGATTGGAAGCGACCAAGATCGAAAAGATCAGTGATGATCGTCAACAGACGCTGGCCGCTTTGATGAATATTATCAACATAGGATTTCTGCTGTTCATTGGCCAAGGCGCCGAATGTGCCGTCCTTCAGAACTTCGGAAAAACCGATAATGCTGTTCAACGGCGTGCGCAGGTCATGGCTGACTTCAGAGATGAAGACCGACTTTGCCAGATCCGCGTCCTCCGCCCGTTGCACGCTTTCCGCAAGACGATTTTGCTGCCGATAGCTATCGATCAGGCGTTGATTACTGGTCCGCGCGACCGCTAGTAAAAGCAGAATGATAAGGCCGAACAAGAGCACCTCTATGGCCAGAACGGTCAATAGCATCGTGCGGATTTCGTCCCTGGGGCCGCTTACGTCGGTGTAAATTTCATAGGCGCCCAAGTATTTGACGCTAGGTCCCTGCGCTTTATTCACCTCGATATCGAACGGGCGTTGATCGTAAAGCAGTGTGCGGTCGGCCTCGTCGTCATACCAAAGGCCCCGTTCGTCCGCCGCACGCGCCACCACTGTCGGGTCATAGGTGCTGGTGGCCCAGACAACACGCCCGTCACCGCCTATCACCGCCAGATCGACGATGTCCGTGCCTTTGAGCAGTCGTTCTATTTTTCGGACACTTTCCTTCGCGCCGGGCCGTGACGCCGCGCCCCTCGCCATGAAGTCCTCCATATGCGGTGCCAGAACCTCGGTCAGGGTGTTGGCGAAGGTCTTGTTGCCAGCCGATACCGTCTTCACCATGCGATCGAGCGATACGGTCATGATGAAGGTACTCATGGCAATTGCGAGTATTACAAAAATTGTGGTGCCCAGGATGGCGACCGTCTTTGTCGGCATCAGGCGCAGTTGTGAGTCTGCCATTTGTCTGGTCGTACGAAGAATTGGTGATATCTGTCAATTATGACAAATTATAAATGAAATTGGTTAACACTTTACCACCAACGGCTGATCCGGCCGATAACACCAAACAATTAGGCCTCGCCAGCGGCATTACCGGAAAAATGCCGCGCAAACACCGTGAACGGGCCCACCTTACCAACCAAAAAAATAAAGACCGCCTATTCAGGGCGGCCTTTATCGCAACAAACGATTTAGGACAAAGGATTACATGCCATACAAATCCGCCTTGTCGATGGTGTTCTGCACGATCCGGACTGAGGCCGCATCGATCATCGTGCCGTCGACCTGGGCCGCGCCCTGGCCTTGGGCCACGGCCTCGTCATAGGCGGCGGCGATCTTGCGGGCGTGGGCGACGTCGTCGGGATTGGGCGAATAGATCTCCTGGGAATGGGGTACTTGGGCCGGATGGATCGCCCATTTGCCGACGCAGCCCAGGATTGACGAGCGGGTGCACTCCCGCCGGTAGCCTTCATCATCCTTGAAATTGCCGAACGGACCATCGATGGGGTCGATACCGGCGGAGCGGCAGGCAATGACCAGGCGTTGCCGCTGGTAATGCCAGATATCGCCGGGATAACCGCCGTCGCCGCCAATGGCACGTACATTGACGCCCTGCGAGGCGGAATAGTCACCCATGCCGAAGACCATGGCCTCCAACCGCGGCGAGGAGACCGAGATGGCATCGATATTCTGCATGCCCTCGACTTCCTCGATCAATAATTCGATACCGATCTTCTTTTTCAGGCCGATTTCCATCTCGATCTGATTAAGCAGGATATCGACCCATACCACATCATGGGCATATTTCACCTTGGGGATCATGATGGTGTCGAGGTTTTCGCCGGCCCCGGTCACCACCTCGATAATATCCTTGTAGCACCATTGCGTTTCCACATCGTTGATCCGTACGCAGCGCACGCTCTTGCCGAAATCATGGGTGTTCAGCGCCTCGACGATCTTGCCCCGGGCCTCGGGCTTGGCCGCGGGTGCTACGGCGTCTTCGAGATCAAGGAAGATGTGATCCACCTCCATTCCTGATCCTTTCGCCATCATTTTCTCACTGCTGCCGGGGATGGAAAGCTGGCAGCGCCGGGCGCGTTTGATATCGGTCATGGTTCTGTTTCCTTCTGTTCGCGGCGGGTCTAGGAGATCCGGGCCGCCTCTCGCATTTTATCGATTTCTTCGCCGCTATAGCCGGCGTCTTTCAGGATGGCATCGGTATCCTCGCCCAACTTTGGGGCCCGGCGGTGGACGCCGCCCTGGGTCCGGCTCATATGGATCGGCGTATTGGCGATGGTGACTTTTTCGGCCAGACCCGGATGTTCCACTTGTGCCAGCAGGTTCCGGGCCTCCACATGAGGATCGTCAAGGATATCGCTGACCGTCTGCACCGGGCCGAAAGGTATCTTGCCGCCCAGCAGTCCGCTCAGTTCCGCCTTGGTATGGCGTTCAGTCCAGGCCGACAGCATGGCGACGACTTCTTCGTTACGCGCGGTCCGTTCCACATTGGTTTCGTAGCGTGGATCATGGGCCCATTCCGGGTGGCCGGAGACTTCCGAGAGAATTTCCCAGAACTTATCGCGCGGACAGGCGATGGAGACCCAGCCGTCCTTGGCGGGAAACATTCCGAACGGGCATAACAGCGGATGCGCATTACCCTCCGGCACCGGGACCGTGCCCGAGTACGAGCTCTGGTGAAAGATGCGTTCACAGAGTGCGAGGATGCCGTCGTACATGCCCACATCGACGAACTGCCCCTTGCCGGAGCGCTCCGCTTCGCGCACCGCCGAGACCAGAGCAAAGGCCATAAACATGGCGGGCACCGTGTCGCCGACGCCGGGGCCGACTTTCAGGGGGCTATCCGCATCGGGCCCGGTAATGCCCATGATGCCACCCATGGCCTGGGCGACCACGTCGAAGGCCGGCCAGTTGGCATAGGGGCTTTCCCCGGTGCGGCTGTCGCCAAAGCCGCGAATGGCGCCATAAACCAGGCGGGGATTGATCTCGGCCAGGGCTTCGTACGACAGACCAAGGCGGTCCATTGTACCGAGGCGAAAGTTCTCCATCACGATATCGGCGTCGGCGACCAGGCGGCGGAATATCTCCTTGCCCTCCGCCGATTTCAAATCGATGGCGATGCTCTTTTTGTTGCGGTTGATGCTTTGGAAATAGCCGCCGAAATGCTGTTCCTGGTCATCGGCGTGAAAGGGCCCGGAAAAGCGGGTCATATCGCCGTCCATGGGCTCGACCTTGATCACTTCGGCACCCTGATCGGCCAGCATCATGGAACAAAACGGCCCGGCCAGCATTTGCGTCAGGTCGATGACCTTGAGGCCGTTAAGGGCACCAAACCCGGAACTTTGAGAGCTCATTTATCGCCCCAGTGAGAGCGCCGTTTCATCAACGCCCGGCGTTCCCCTTCGTAGACCACCACGTCCTTTTGATTAACGCCATAGTGCTTGAAGGTGATGACGCCGGCATCATCGCGGTCGCCGTCTTCCTTGGCCAGGACCTCAGAATAGGCATACAGGGTATCGCCGTGATGCACAGGCGCCTTCAGGCGGATCTTGTCCATGCCCAGTTCTTCCAGCACCTGTTCGCCGGTGTCCTGGCTGGCCAGGCCGATCACCATCGAGAGATTGATGCCGCCGAATACGATGCGGGTATCGAAGCCCGGAATGCCGCGTGCCATGCGCTGCATCAGGTCTTCATTGAAGTGACCGGCGGCGGTGTTCATCACCATGTTGGTGATCAGCACGTTGTCCATTTCGGTCACGGTCTTGCCGCGCGCATGTTTGAAGATGGCACCGACTTCGAAATCCTCGAAGTAGTTGTTGGCCGAGGTCAGCTCGGATGCTTTCATGGCTCCCTCCCCCTTACGCGTACTGTTCGGCGAAGGCGGCGGCCACCATGCGGGCATCGCTCTTCGATTTGCCCAGGATGACGTCCGAGATAATGCGCTGTTGAATTTCCGACGTACCCTCGAAAATCTTGGTCAACCGCGCATCCCGCCAATAGCGTTCCACCGCGTGCAACTTGGTATAGCCCGCGCCGCCGTGGATCTGGATCGCCTCGGAGGTAACTTCCTCGGCCATTTCAGAGGCGAAGTACTTCACCATCGAAGCTTCCTTGTCGCAGCGCCGGCCCTGGTCGATCTCGTTACAGACGTAGTAGAGCAACTGCCGCGCCGCCTCGATCTTGGTCGCCATGGTGGCGATCTTGAAGCGGATGGCCTGGAATTCGGTGATCGGCACGCCGAATTGGCCGCGATCCTCCGCATAGGCGATTGAGTCTTCCAACGCGCCCTGCGCCAAGCCGATGGAACGCGCCGCCGTGTGGGCCCGCGCCGCCTCCAGACCGGAGGCCAGCATATAGAACGCCTTGCCTTCCTCGCCCACCAGGGCCGAGGCCGGCGCCCGTGTGCCCTGGAAGGACAGCTCGTACGTATTCCAACCGAAATAACCGATCTTGGGGATCGGCGAGCCCTCGCAATTATTGGGCAATTCGCCCCTTGGTTTGGGCAGAACGAAGGCGGAAATGCCCAGGAAGCGCTTGTCGGCCGAGGGGGGCGGCGAAGTACGGGCAAACAGCATGATGTAATCGGCGCCATCGGCGAAGGTGCACCAGTATTTGGAGCCGTTGATCACCCATTCGTTGCCCGACATCACGGCCCGGCAGGAGATCGAGGCCAGGTCCGAGCCCGTGCCCGGTTCCGACAGGGCGGCGGCGGCGAGGAATTCGCCTTTGACGGCGCGGCGGATCATCTCGCGCTGTTCGTTGGGCAGTTCGTCTTCCTTGCCGCGCATGATGCCCCGGCGCAGGAAGCTGCCGTTGCCCCGCGCGATGATCGAGGCGACTGACATCCAGCCCCGCGCCAGTTGTTCGGCGATCAGGCAATATTCGAAACAGCCCAGGCCCATGCCGCCGAGTTCTTCCGGCGTGGTGATGCCGAAATAGCCCATTTCGGCCATCTTATCGCGCAGTTCCATGGGGATCATACCCTGCACCGGGTCCAGTTCGTTGGCCACGGGCAGCACTTCCTTCATGGTGAAATCGCGCGCGGAATCGCGGATCAGAATGCGCTCTTCCGTCATGTAGCCCATGCCGTCAGCCGATGTTACGCCGCTATTCATGTCCGTTTCCTCACCAGATTTGTCCGTGTGTAGTCGATAATCGTCTCGCCATCCTGATTGCGCCCGATGGTATGCCAGGTGACGATGCCGTAATCGGGCCGGCTGTCGGTTTCCCGCGCGGCGGTCACTTCGCTCTCGGCATAGACCGTATCGCCCACATAGACCCGGTTCGGGTAGGTCAGGGCATCGACGCCCAGGAACGGCCCGCCGCCCTCGCTCAGATCTTCCACGGTCAAACCAAACACGGTGTTGAAGACCAGCAAGGGATTGACCACCAGACGCTCATGACCATGGGCCTGGGCATAGTCGGCGTTGAAATAGATCGGGTTATAGCCCAGGGTCAGGGTGGTGAAGAGGATGCTGTCCGCGTCCGTGATAGTGCGGCCCCAATGGTGCTTGAAAACGCGGCCAATGGTGAAATCCTCGTAGCGGTTTCCCCGCACCCATTCGGTGGCCTGGGAACGAAAATCGTCAGGCTGTGTCGTGTCGGTCATGCCCGCGCGACCCTCCTATGTGTCAATCGGGATGAATATGGCGTCACCTATCCCGCCGCTCTGATGGCGGCTTTGCAGGCCCCAACAGTGTGCCGCCGATCCCGCGTTCATGCAAGATCGTTGAATGAAATGGCAGATTACTGTGTCAATTTGCCCCGGTAAGAACTGCGGCGCCAACATCATAGGACCTGGTGCTAAGTATCCCTGAGCGTCAGCCACTCCATCGCACTCTCACAGTCCGCAAAGACTTGCCGCTGTACGTTGTCCATCTCCCGGCTCATGTTGGCAATCTCAGTATACAACCTGGCAATTGCCTGGGTCCCAATCGACGGCACCACAATCGCGATGCATGCACCCTCTCTATCCTGATCAAACTGGGAAAAGAAGTTGTTCATATTCCGAATAGCGGCGGTATCCATCCAACTTAGGGATCCGGCATCAAGCATGTCGTACATAATTCGCTTCGGGGGCGGCCCTGCCTGTGCTTGAAAAAACTCATGCAGCGACCATGGCTGAGTACATTTTATGATCACCACGTCGTGGGTATCATCTTGGACTATGGATACAGGCATCGGTCCCAGCCCCTGCTAATCACGCAAAGTGTCGCTATGAAATAGTGCCCACTTCTATCAACATCATAAACCGTGATGAGCATTTGAAGTTCTTTATTGGTGTCCTATCGATGGCTGCTACCGAGTCGACTTTCCGAAAGCCAGCATGGATGAACGGTACGAAATATTTTTCCGGCTCAAAGGTGCTGCAAATATTGCGCCACGTAGTCGGCACCGACTTCCGCTTTGTAGGCCTCTATCAATTTCGCCGTCACCGGGCCCGGCACGGCGCCGCTGGCGAAAGTGCCGCCGTTGAAGCTGCGCATGGGGCAGAGGCACAAAGAGGTTGAGGTAATAAATGCTTCGTCGGCCGTGGCGGCGTCATAGGGGGCCAGATCATCCTCAATGATCTCGATGCCATTGGCGCGGCACAGCTCGATAGTGACGGCGCGGCTGACACCGGCCAGGACGTACTGCGCTTTTGGTGTGCGCACCTTGCCGTCGTGGACCAGGAAGATATTGCTGCCGCTGCCCTCGGTCAGGAAGCCTCGGGTATCGAGGAGCACCGGCCAGGCATCGGGGCTGGTTTTCTGGGTTTCCAGACCGGCCACGATCAGGTTCAAGTAATTGTGGGTCTTGGCGGCGGGGTTGAGGGATTCGGGCGGCGTGCGCCGGGTCGAGGGCACCACTACGTCGATGCCGTCGCGAAACAGCGGTGCCCGCTTGGCCAGGGGCAGCGGCACGCAGGTCGCGATCACCGTGGGCCCCGCATCACCACCCGGCCCGTCGGGATAATTGGGGCCGCGTGTCACGCGGAGAAAGACCCAATAATCATCGCCCGTGCCCAGCAGATGCAGGTTGCGTTCGACGACCTCTTCCGAGATGGCGCAGAATTCAGCCGCGCTCAATCCGGGATCAATCTGCACATAACGCAGCGAGCGGAACAGACGGTCCACGTGTTCCTGCAACCGATAGATCTTGCCGCCAAAGGTCCGCGCGGTATCGAACACCGCATCGCCAAAGATGAAACCGCGATCGGAAATGGAGACCGTGGCACGGGATTCAGGCACATATTCGCCATTGATATAGGCTACACGTTCGTTCAACAGGCCATCGTTCATTGCGCGCCTCCAGTGGATTTTTGTTTGCTGGCGAACTGTTCCAATCCGCCCTTGAATTCGGTCTGGCCAAACAAATCTGGCAGCAGAGTTTTCAGCCAGTCCCGGTCCATATCAACGCCATTGGCCTTCAGGTAGATCTCGCCCTCGTCCAGCACCATGTCCAGATCATCCTGCATGCGGTAGCGCTTGGAGATATCGTCGTGGGGCTGCTGGCCCAGGGCCTGGACCAACAGATCCGTCCAGTTCACGACCTGAAATTTACCCTTCGCCTCCAGCCCCGAAAGCTGGCCAT
>CAYWYB010000018.1:0-29419 GCA_964462145.1 uncultured Rhodospirillaceae bacterium | reverse complement strand
ACGACAGCCAGTCCGGCGTCTTTTCGTTGAAGGCGCCCAGGATGCGCGGCTTGTCCACGTCGCCCGAATGGCGCTGCAACATGGCATCCGCTTCCTCCCGGCCATCGCGGCCGAAATAGCCGTGCAGCAGGTAGACCATGGCCCACAGATGGCGGCCTTCCTCCACATTGACCTGAAAGAGGTTGCGCAGGTCGTAAAGCGACGGCGCGGTCAGGCCCAGTTGCCGTTGCTGTTCGACCGAGGCCGGCTCGGTGTCACCCTGCGTTACGATCAGGCGGCGCAGCATGCCGCGGTATTCGCCGGGCACGTCCTGCCAGGCGGCCTCGCCCTTGTGCTCGCCGAAATTGACTTTGCGCTCGGCCTCGGGCTCGGCCAGGAAGATACCCCAGCGGTATTCGGGCATCTTGACGTGGCCGAAATTGGCCCAGCCCTTGGAATCCACACTGACCGCCGTACGCAGGTAAACGTCGTGGCTTTGGAATTCCGTTGGCCCCATTTCCTGCCACCATTGCAGATAGTTCGGCTGCCAGGCCTCCAGGGCCCGTTGCAGGCGCCGGTCCTCGGACAGGTCCACATTGTTGGGAATGCGCTCTTGATAATCAATGGCCATGGGATCAGACCCTCCTTTTGTCGAATTCGCTGCGTTGACCGCTGCCGTAAAGCGGCAGGGCGCCCGTCTCGCCAACCGCATTGGGGCGCTGGAAGATCCAGTTCTGCCAGGCGGAGAGGCGGGAGAATATTTTGCTTTCCATGGTTTCCGGCCCGCCAAAGCGTAAATTCGCTTCCATTCCGGTCAAGGCGTCCGGGGAAAAGGCGGCCCGTTCCTCGATGGCGATGCGGACTTCGTCTTCCCAGTCGATATCATCGGGGGCAAAGGTGACCAGGCCGGCCTCTTCCGCGTCCAGAGCTTCCATGGCCTCGCCCTGGCGCTCTTGCAGGTCCGAGACCGCCGCCTCGTCGTCGAGGAAACGGGACTGCAGGCGGGTCAGGCCGTTGACCATTTGGTAGGGGCCGAAATTCATCGCGGTCAGGGACACGGTGGCCGGGGGCCGGTTATCGCCCTCGAACTGGCCATCCAGCATGTAGCTACGGTCGGCGGCCAGGGCCAGCTCCAACAAAGTGCCGGTAAAGCATGATGCCGGCTCGATCATGGCGAAGATGCTGCGCGAGGTGACGTCGATCCGCTTCAGGGTGCGTTTGAGATACAGCGTAATCTCGCGCACCAGCCAATGGTCCTGGTTGGCGGCCAGGGCGGCGTCATGGGCCGCGACCAGATCGCTGTCGCCGCTGCTTTGAAACAGCCAGGTGCCAATCTCGTTCTCGTTGGTGCGCAGATGCAGGATGGCGTCATCCAACTCCCGGGCCAGGCGCAGGGGCCAGAAATCAGCCCCGATTTCCTGGATGCCATCGCCGTCGGCGGGGGGCGCTTCCTTGGGCGCCTGTACGTTGATCGTCGCGGTGCCGGCGGTGCGGTTAATCTCGATGTTGAGCGTGGAATAAATTATACTGTCGGCCTCGATGCTGCGCAGCAGGGGCGTCAGGGCGATGCCTTGCGCATCCCCCGGCCGGTCCGACCGTGCCACGGCGGCTGCCGCGCGGGCCTCCACGGCGCCTTCGTATTTCGAGCGTGGGGCGATCTCGTCGATCAGGCGCCAGTCCACGGCCCGCTGGCCGCGCATGCCTTCTTCCAGGGTGCAGAAGAAATCGGCCCGGTCGCGGCGGATTTTCCGTTTGTCGGCCAAGCGGGTCAGGCCGCCGGTGCCCGGCAGCACTGCCAACAGAGGCACCTCGGGCAGGGAAACCGTGGTCGCGCCGTCGTCGATCATGACGATCTGGTCGCAGGCCAGGGCCAACTCGTAGCCGCCGCCGGCGCAGGGGCCGTTGACGGCGGCGATATAGGTCTGACCGGAATGTTCCGAGGCATCCTCGATGCTGTTCCGTGTCTCGTTGGTGAATTTACAGAAGTTGACCTTGTGGTCGTGCGACGACGTCGCCAGCATGCGGATATTGGCGCCGGCGCAAAAAATGCGGTCCTTGGCGGAGGTCACCACCACGGCGGCCACTTCCGGATGCTCAAAACGCAGACGCTGTACCGCGTCATAAAGCTCTATATCGACGCCAAGGTCATAGGAATTCAGTTTCAGCTCGTAGCCATCACGCAGTCCGCCGCCTTCGTCCACGGCCATGGCCAGGGTCGCGACGCGGCCTTCGATGGACAATTGCCAATGCCGATATGACGTCGGTTCGGTACGAAATTCGATCATTTGATCCGGTCCCCAAAGCATTCGGCCACGGCAGGCCGTCCCATGCAAGAAAGGCATTATAATGCATAATTGATCAAGATCAAGAATTATTTCGCATGTTTCTCCGCTGCAGATCCTTCATGTAGGCCTTCGCGATAGAGGATATAGATGCCGGTGGCGATCAGAATAGCGGCCCCGCCCAGGGTCCAGCGGTCGGGCAGGTCGCCGAACACCAGATAGCCGAACAAGGTGTTCCATAGCAGGGCGGTATAGGACAGCGGCGCAAGCACGGCGACGGGTGCATATTCGAATGAACGGATCAAAACATAATGTCCCACCCCGCCCGTCACGCCCATGAGGACCAGCAGCAGCCAAATGCCGATGTTTTCGGGTGTTTGCCAATAAAACGGCACAACCAGGCTGGCCAGCACGGCACCCACGAGAGCCGAGATGAACAAGGTCGCCATGGGGTCGTCCGTCCGGGACAGCATGCGGGTGGTGATTTGATACAAGGCATAGGCCAGGGCCAGGCCCAACAGCAGCCAGGCCGCCCAATGCATCACGCCCATGCCGGGGCGAACAATGATCATGGCGCCCACGAAGCCGATCGCAACGGCGCTCCAACGGCGCCGGCCCACCACTTCACCCAACAGCGGCACGCTTAAAGCCGTCACCATGAGGGGGGAGACGAAGCTGATGGCGACGGCATCGGCCAGGGACATGTACCTGATCGCCGTAAAGAAAATGACCGTGCACAGCACCAGCAACAGGGACCGGAACAGCTGCAGGCCCGGACGCGAGGTGCGGATCAGACCAAGGCCGCGCCGGGGCCAGAAGACTGCCAGCATGATAATGCATTGAAAGAAATAGCGGGCCCAGACGATCTGGGCCACCGGCAGGCTTTGTCCCAGATACTTGGCCAGCAGATCCATCAGGGACAACAGCAGCATGGCTGCCAGCGCCAGCAGAATACCGAGGAGCTGGTTTTGGCCCGGCATCATAAATCCGGATTGTCGGCACGGCTTGCCTCGGCCGCTTCTCTGCTGCGCACGCCTTCGCGGTAAAGAATATAGATGCCGGTGGCGATCAAAATAGCGGCACCGCCGACGGTCCAGCGGTCAGGCAAATCGCCGAATACCAGATAACCGTTCAAGGTGTTCCATAGCAATGCGGTATAGGCCAGCGGCGCCAGGACCGCCGCCGGGGCGAATTCGAACGATCTGATCAGAATGTAATGCGCGATACCGCCAATCACCCCCATATTGCCCAGCATCAGCCAATGACTCAATGTCTCCGGCGTCTGCCAATAGAAGGGCACCACGGCGCTGACCAGAATGGTGCCCACGATGGCCGAAAAGAACAGCGTCGTGATGGGGTCATCGGTGTGCGAAAGCATGCGGGTGGTGATCTGGTACATGGCATAGGCCAGCGCCATGCCCAATAACAGCCAGGCGGCCCAATGCATGACGCCCATACCGGGGCGGACGATAATCATGGCGCCGATAAAACCAATGCCAACGGCGCTCCATCGGCGCCGGCCCACGACCTCGCCGAGGAATGGCACGCTCAAGGCGGTCAGCAAAAGGGGTGAGACGAAGGCTATGGCCACGGCGTCGGCCAAGGGCATGTATTGGATCGCGGTAAAGAAAATCACCGTGCACAAGACCAGCAGCAACGAGCGGAAGATTTGCAAGCCCGGCCGTTTGGTACGCAGCAGGCTAAAGCCGCGCCGAGGCCAGAATATGACGACCATGACGGCGAAATTGCCGAAGTATCTGGCCCAGACGATCTGCGCCACGGGGTAGGTTTGGCCTAGATATTTGCCCTGCAAATCGAGAAATGAAAACAACATGATGGCCGTCAACGTCAGGGCAATGCCCGCCAACTGGTTTCGTCCCACGCTGGCGGTCGTTGCCTCCGACGATTTCAGGCCCTTGAACGGCGACACCTAGTTCAGACGTCCCAGGGCCTTGGCCATCAGCATGTACAATTTGCCCACGTCCGAGGACAGCAGCACCGCCGCCAGAATATCGTCGGGGTCGTTTTCCTCGGCCTGCTCCAGGGCCTCCTGGAACTGGAACAGGTAACGGTCCACATGTTCGCGGAAACCATCATCGGCTTCGTAGTTGGCGCGGATGGCATCGAGCGAGAAGCGGTCGCGGTTGCGCACGATGCGCCGGGCGAAAATGCCCCGGTCGCCGTCCAGATAGCGTTCCCAGGCATCCTCGGGGATGTTCTTTTCCATCGCCCGGTCAAGATCAATGGCCAGCGAATTCATTCGCTCGGTGACGAAGGTCATGTTGCGCATGAAAGCCTTGCGCCGATTCAGGGCGCTGCTCTCTTCGATGTTGGCGGCATCGGCGCGGGCCTGTTCGCTGACCTGGCGCAGCTCTTCCGCCTGCCGGCGATAGCTTTCACCGACCGTGTCGGCGGCCTGGCCGGTGCGCGCTGTCAATTGCTCCAACTCAGCGGCGTTGCGGCTCAATTGCTCGCCCAGACGCAATAGCCGCGCCTCGCTGCCCTTGGAATGATCGGACAGATCGTCGATCGCATGGCGCAGATCCTTGCTTAATGCGGCAATCTGCTGTGACAGGCGGTTGGATTCGTTGCGCAACTCGTTGCCTTGTTCCGCCATGTCCGAGCCGGCGGCGCGCAGCCGTTCGGCCCCCCGTTCACCGGCGGCGGCGACATTCTGGATCTCCTGGCGAAAGGCGATGCCGGCGCCCAGGATCCGCGTTGCCTCCCGGTCGGATGCCTCGCTCAATGCGGTCGAGGCGCCTTCAAAGTTGATGTGCGCGCCGCGTAGCCGCGCCGCTGCCTCGTCCGCCGCTTCCGCCACGCGCGAACTGCCCCGGCCCAGGACGTCGATGGCTTCCACCAGATCGGATTTCGAGCGCGCCGCCGTGGTGCTCATTTGTTCGGCGCGATCCAGCAGTTCCTGACTGACGCTGCCCGATTGCCGGGTTAGCGAGTGGCTTTGTTCAATGAACCGGGTCAGGGCCGTCTCGATCCGGCCCGCCGCCGCCGCGGCCACTTCGTTGAGTTGATCGCTTTGTCCGCGCAGGGATTGTGCCACCTCGGCCATACCCTCGACCGCCTTGGCGGCGGTGCCTTCTGTCTGCTCGCTGCCCTGGGCCAGCAAATCCATAATCTGGCTCAGATATATCTTGCCCTTGCTGGCGGCGCTATCCAGCCCCTGCAACTGGTTTTGCAGGGCATCGCCCGCCTTGCCCAGATCGACCATGGCCGACGAAGAAGCCCGATCGAGCGCATGGGTGCTTTGTTCCAAAATCGTTTCGATCTGTCCGGCCTGTCCGGCGATGGTGGCGGAAATCTGCTGCAGGGCACTGGCCCGGTCATGCATATCCTGGTTCAGGGCCGCGGTCCGTTTTTCGGCCATGCTGGCGGCCTCTTCCAAAACTTCCGCCTGTTGCTGCATGGCGCTGCTCAGGGAGGCTGCTTCCGCCTGTGCCCGGTCGGTGGCGGCGGTCAGATTCTGCGCATTCGTATGCAGCGCCTCTCCCGTGGCATCAATCGATGCGTTGGCCTGATGCGCCGCCGCCGTGACGCCGTCGGCCTCTTCCCGCAGGCTTGAGGCCGTGGCATGGACCTGGGCCAGCGCCCGTTCACCTTCCGCCGTCAGCGTGTCGGCGGCTTCCACATAAGCCTTTTCAGAGGCCCGGATATTTGCCTCTATCTCGGTGCCGGTCTGTGCCAGGCCGGCAATGCGTTCCTGCAAGTGCCGTCCGGCGTCTTCCGTCCGCGTGGTGGCATCGGCGATCTGCTCCAGGTTCGTCTCCACCCCCGCGCCCAAGTCGCTAAGACGCTGTGCCGCCGCACCCGTCAGATCGTCAATATGCAGTTCAGTGCTCCGGGTGAACTCATTCAGGCGTTGTTCGGCACTGCCCGCAAGGTCATCCACGCGGCCCTCGAAAGTGCCCGCCATATCGCCGAGGCGGGCCTCGGCCCGGCCCGCCATGGCGTCGATCCGTTCCTCGGCGCCGTCGGTCAGATTTTCGATTTGCCCGGAGGCATCGGCGGCGGCGGCCTGCATGTTATGCATGCGCTGTTCCACACTGGCACCAGCCTGCCCCATGACCTCCGCCGATTGCCGGGACGCCGCGGCGATGGCCGCCGCCCTGGAATCCATATTCCGGGTGCTGTGCTGCAACTGCTGGTCAGCCTGCTGCGCGGCCTGCTCTACATGCTCCGCCGTGGCCGCCAGTTTGCCGCCCGCATCCTCTATGCGGGCTTCGGTACGTTCGGCCGTGGCGTCCAGCATTTCCATATGCTGTTGCACCCGCGCCTCGATACCGTGGGAGATGGTCTCCGCCTCCATTGATAGCTGGCTCAATACATCGCTTTCCGCGCGCATGGCTTCGCCCGTGCGCCGGGCCTCGGCGCCAACCTGGGCCGACGCCTCGCTCAGACGGTCGCTCTCCAGGCGCAGGTCTTCGTGCATTTTCGTGCCGTGGCCGATCATATCGTCCACCGCCATGCCCAAATCGGCGACCTGGGCCCGCAAACCGGCCTCTACCTCGCCCGCCTTGCCAATGGTGCGCTGGGCCAGGCCTTCCAGATCCTCCACCACCGCGCGGATCCGGTTTTCGAACTCTTCCCGGATCGCTTCGGCGGATTGGCTGGCATCCTGTCCGATCTTCTCCGCGTTGCCGGTGACGGCCTCGCTAATATCGTCAATGCGCTGTTGAAAAGTGGTGCTCAAGGTCAAGGCGTTCAGGGCCGCCTGGCGGGCGGCATCCTCGGCATAGCCTGTCACCACTTCGGCGCCGTCCTTGAATGATTTCGCGATTTCCTCCGTGCGGCGGTTGACGAAGGTGGCAATTTTATCGGTGTCGTTGGCGATCTGCACCGTGCGCAGTTTGAATGCCGTCGCGACCGCCTCGGCTTTTTCCTCGCTTAGATTGGCACTGTCGGCGACCGCCGCGTTAAATACCTCGGCCCGGCCACGCAGTTCGCCTTCAACCTTGGCGACAGTCTCGCGCAATCCGTTGACCGTGCTCTCGGCCAGGGTCAAAAGCTGGCCGCGCCGCTGTTCCAGGTCCGCCAGTAAATCGTCGATCCGCCCGGCGGCATGGTCCGTCATGCGGTCCGCGGTTTGCTTTGCCTCGTATTCCTCCTCGCGCAGGCGTTCGGAGATCACGTCGGCATGCTGCGAAACATCCGAAGTGATGCGCCGGGCCACGTCCGCCAGGGCCTGGGCCCGTTCGTCCACATTGGCTTGCAGGTTGGTCCAGTCCGTGTCGATGGCCGCGACCGTGCGGTTCATATCGCCGCTGACCCGCTCGATGCGGGACAACAGGGTGGCGCTCATTTCCTCCAGCCGGCGCACGGCCTCCTCCGTCGCGGCGGTGGTGGCGCTGCGCAGATCGTCGGTCTGTACCCGGATGCGTTCGCCGGTGGCGCTGACGCGGGCTTCCATACGGTCAATGGTCTGGTCGATTTCCTGACCCACCTTGCCGACCGTCTGGCGTACCCCTTCCGCCATCTGGTCGGCTTGACCGGCAACGGCCTTTTGGGTTTGCGCCGAGGCCGCCTCTATACTGGCAAGTTCCTCGGTGAAATGCCGTTGCATTCGCTTGGCGGAAGCCACCGCGTTATCCGTCATCTCGCCGGTTTGTACCTGCAATTGCTCCAGGGATTGGTTGTAATCCTGGCCCAATTGATCGACGACCGCGCGGATGCCGTCGGCCATATCCTTGCTGTGCCCGGTGGCGGTCTTTTGCGTTTCGGCCGCCGCCAGGTCGATCTCCGCCATCTGTTCGCCAAAATGGCGGCGCATATGTTCGGCCTGTGACATGGCGTTGCTGGTCATCGCCTCGGTGCGGGTTTCCAGGCGATCGATGGACAGATTGAAATGGTCGCCCAGGTCATTCAGGTTCTGTTCAATACTATCGGCCAGGCGGTCAGCGCGGCCGGCCAGGGCGGTATGGGCCTGATCGGTGGATTGTTCGATGGTCGAAAGTTTGTCCAGGTATTGCTGGCGCAGCTGTTCGACCCGCTCGATAGCGTCATCCCGCAGGTCGTCGGAGCGCCCGTTCAGGCGGTCAATGGCCTGATCAAAGGCCTCGGCGGTGCTGTCCAAATTTTGCCGCATATGCCCGGCCATGCGCTCGTTCTGTTTGGCCATGGTGTTTTGGGCTTGCTGGGTGGCCTGTTCGATCTCCGCCAGCCTGGTGCTGTAATGCTGATGCATGGCATCGGCGCGGGCCGTCGCCTCTTCCGTCATCTCGCCGCTGCGCTGGTCCAATTGCGCCATGTTCTGGTCAAACCGCGTGGCCATCCGTGCCAGGGTCTGGCTCAGATCCTCGGCCATCTTGGTGCCGCGGGCATTGATCGCGCTCTGGCTGTCATCGGCGTTTTGGGCAATTTCGGCCAGGCGTGCCTCGAAACGCTGGGCGATGCCATCGGCGCCGGCCTGGGCCTCATCCCTCATGCCGTCGGTGCGGCTCGACAGGCGGTCGATCGTGCCGTCGAAGCCGGCCTCCATATCGGCCAGATTCTGCTGCAGTTCCGCGGCCAATTGGTTGCCCCGGTCGGTGATATTGCTCTGGGTCTGCTGGCCGCTGCTTTCGATCTCGTTCAGCCGGGTGGCGTAGTGCTGGCGGACCTGATCGGCGCGCGCCATGGCTTCCTCGCCCCAGGTGCCGCCGCGCTGGTCCATATGATCAATGGTCTGACCGAATTTCTGGTCCAGTTCGGAGACCGAGCGGGCCACCCCATCGGCCATGCGGTCGGTCCGTTCGGCGATATTCTGTTGTGCCCGTGCCGCCGCGTTCTCCATTTCGCCCAGGCGGCCGTCGTAGTACTCACCCAGGCGGTCGGCTTGGCTCATGGCGCTTTCGGTCAGGCGTTCGGCCCGCGCTTCCGCCTGGTCCATGGCTTCGGCCAGGGCATCGGATTGCGCGTTCAGGGCTTCGACCGCAAATTCGGCGCGCTGTTGTGACTGTGCGATGGAGGCCTCGAAATTGCTGGCCTGGCCCAATAGCAGCTCGTTCATCTCCTCGCCCTGTTGGGCCAGACGGTCGGCCGCGCCTTCCAGCGAACGGGCCCGCCCGCCCAGCTCTTCAACCAGGGCGGCGGTGCGGGCGTTGGACGAGGTAGAGCTGCGGCCAATATCCTCGACCCGCTGGCGCAGCAGGGTTTCCACCTGGCGGACCTGTTCGGTGGCTTGTTCCGAGGCCTGGGTCAATTCATCGGCCTGGTGGCGCAGGGCGGCGGAAATCAGCTCGATACGGGCATCGGCCTGTTCATCGGGGTAGGTCAGACGGCGCAGCTCCGCCTGCAGCTGTTCGGCATGGTCGGTCATTTCACTGCCCCGCCGCAGATAGAACAGCATTAGCCAGAGCACACCGAGAGGGGCGAAAACGGCGCTTAACACGGCGGCCAGTTCGTGGGGCAGCAGATAGTTCAGCGCGTCCCAGCCCACATAGCCGGTGATATAGCCGAAACAGAGGATCAGCCAGACCGCCGTGATTACCAGGCCCAAGATCAGGCCGCGATGGAAATTCACCTCGCGTGCCGACCACCAGCGCGGCGGCTGTCCGCCCGGATTGCCGTTACCACCCTGGCCGCCGCCATGTTGACCGCCAAAGCCGCCACCGGGGCGTCCTTGCTGTACGGCCTCGGCCGGGATCGGCAACTGGGTGGGCGGCGTTTCTATCTGCGACATTGGGTTTTCCCTCTCGGACCCATGAATACGGCGCAACCTGCTAATTGTACTGGACTTTCTAGTTCGGCATACGGCGGTCGGACGTGTTGGACAAGGAAAAAATTCGGCTGATTCCCGGTATGCGTGATGGCGACGATGAAACGAGCCTGTTGGCCGGGCGTGACCCGCCCCTTGGTGAAGCGGATCACATCGCGCGGTTCCGTCAGATCCTCAACCACGGCAAAGCTGTCAGAGCGGAAGGGCCGGTTGGCCTGTGCTTTCTGCGCGAACGACAAGCCGTCGTAATAATCGCTGCCGCGGCCGCTTTTGAATTCCAGCTCCAGGGCATAGTAGTTCCAGGCTTGTTCGGTGCGGTTGATTACCACTTTTTGCAGGGCAAAGCCCACTGCGTGCATGGTCTTGATCCGGCTGCCGAAATCCACCGCTTCGACATTGATGCCAAGCACCACTTCGCCGTCGCCGAAGACTTCCTCCACCAGGATAAACGGATCGTCCAGGCTGCCCGTGCCCGAGGCCGCCAGCAGGCGGAAATTATCCGTTGCTTCGGAAAAAGTAATGCCCGGCAGTGAAATGAAACCAGCGGCCTTGGCCGTGTTGGCGGATGCACTGACGGCAAAGGCCGCCATGGTCCCCAAAACCATGTGAATTCGAATAAACTGAGCCAGCCTTGCAAGCATTCGCCATTGTCCCCGACTGTGGCGCTTGGGTCAAAGTTTCGCTGCTCCCATGGCGGCGGCCTCAGCTGACCCAGCCGCCCGCGAATGGGATCACCTGGCCGACGAAAAAGTCGCTGTCATTGCTGGCCAGAAACAGCGCCAGGGCGCAATCTTCCTCGGCCCGTGCCAATCTGCCCAGGGGCACTTCCCGTTTCAAATTGGCCTGAAATTTGGGGTTTTCCTGCAGGCTTTCGGGATAATAGACGTCGCTTTCCACCCAGTTTTGCGCAATCAGGTTGAGCTGGATGTTGTTGCGGGCCAGTTCCGTGCCCACCGAACGCACATAGCCGGCCTGGGCCCCGCGCGCGGCGGTATAGGCGGCCAGCCGGGCAATCCCCCGCAACGGCGTCGCGCTGCCGTAAACGATGATCTTGCCCGCGCCCCGGTCGATCATTTGTGGCGCCACCGCGCGCACCAGGCGATGCAGGGGATGCACCATGACATCGAAGGCGGTGGCCCAGATCTCGTCATCTACATCCGCCACGGCGACGCCGTGGTGATTGGGTGCAGCCAGATTGGCCAACAGAATATCCACGCCGCCGGCTTCGGCCACAATGCGGGCGGCGGCCTCGGGTTCGGTCAGGTCGCTGACATCCGCTATGACCTCGGCGCCCGCCTCGCGAAAGGTCGCCACGCTTTGCGGTCCCATGTAATCGTTCGCCTGGGTCACCAGAACCCGTTTACCTGCCAATTTGCCCGTCATACCGCCACCTAATCCCTTGAATTTACACTGTTGCGGCCATGGTAGCCCGCCGCGCAGGGGAAATCATTGATTTTCCAGTGCCGATTCACGGTCTATAGTTGCCCGCAGTTTGGCTGATGGGGAATTTAGGTAATGTCCGTGCAAACCATTTACGAGGCGCCGCGTCCCGAGGCGAAGCCGGGAGAAACTGTCGTCACTTCGACCTGCGGTCACAATTGCGGCGGCCGCTGCGTGGTCAACGCCCATGTGCGCGACGGCCGCATTGCCCGCATATCCACCGATGCCAGACCCTGGAACCCGGAGCATCCGCCCCTGCCGGCCTGCGCCCGGGGCGTCGGCCAGATCGAGCGCACCTATCATCCTGACCGCTTGAAATATCCCATGCGCCGCACCGGCCCGCGGGGTTCGGGTCAATTCGAGCGGATTTCCTGGGACGAGGCCCTGGACGAAATCGCATCGCAGTTGCTGCGGGTACGCGAAACCTATGGCAATGCCGCGATCCTGGACGGCTCGCGCTCTGGCAGCACATCGATGCTGCATAACCGGGGGCCGGCGCAGCGTTTTCTCAATATGTTCGGCGGCTATACCAACCTGTGGTCAAACATGTCGGCGGAGGCGGAGGTTTTTGCCGTGCGCATGACGTTCGGGCCCGAGCGCATTTACAAGGAAGCGGGCCGGGAACCCACCGACTATGTCAATTCCAAGCTGATCTGGATGTGGGGCTGGAGCCCAGGCGACGGCCATTTCGGCACCACCACGACGGCCTATTTGAAGCAGGCCAAGGAACAGGGCGTGCGTATCGTTTGCTTCGATCCCCGCCGCAACCGCACCTCGCGTCAATTGGCGGATGAACATATCTTTATCCGGCCTTCGACCGATGCTGCGGCGCTGATCGCCATGGCCTATGTGATCGTCACCGAGGGGCTGCACGATCAGGCCTTTTGCGACCGCTTCGTCCTTGGTTTTGACGAGGCCGGCCTGCCCGAGGGCGCGCCGGCGGGGGCCTCTTACAAATCATACCTGCTGGGGAAAGGCGACGGCATCGCCAAGACGCCGGAATGGGCAGCTGAGATAACCGGCATCCCGGCGGCCACGATCCGCCGTTTGGCCATCGAGTTCGGCTCCGCCAAGCCCGCCGCCCTACAGACCGGCTATGCGCCCGGCCGCACTGCTTTTGGCGAGCAGTTTCACCGGGCAGCTTATGCGCTGGCGGCAATTACGGGAAATACCGGCGTCATCGGCGGCAACTCCGGCGTCAGCAACGGGGCCACGGGCCGGGGCGCCATGGGCGGTTTCGCGGCCGGTAAAAACCCAATCGATGCGCAGGTTTCCTCGCCGCTGCTGGCGGATCTGCTGGAAAAGGGCAAAAGCGGCGGTTATCCGGCGGATATCAAGCTGATCTATTCCGCCGGCGGCAACCTGTTTAACCAATGCCCCAACGCGGCCAAGATGGCCAAGAACCTGGATGGCGTGGAATTCATCATCGGCCAGGACCATTTCCTCACCCCGACCACGCGCCATGCCGATATCGTGCTGCCCGCGACAACATTCTGGGAGAGAAATGACGTTCACACCCCCTGGGCCGGCGCGGGCCACTACGCCATATTCATGAACCGGGCCATCGAGCCCATGTATGAATGCCGCGACGACCTGGATATCTTCACGGACCTGGCCGAACGCGCCGGCATCAAGGGTTACAACGACAAGGACGAGGATACCCTGCTGCGCGAGCTGTCGGCGCCAGCGGTGGACGATTTCGAGACCTTTAAGGCCCAGGGCGTGGCGCGCTTTCCCGCGCCCGAGGAAGCGGTTGCCTTCAGCCAACAGATCAACGACCCGGACAATCATAAATTCTCCACGCCGTCCGGCAAGATCGAGGTCTATTGCACCACCCTGGCCGACAACCCGGACCCCTATGGCCTGGGCGCCATGGCGCCAATCCCAACCTGGGTGCCGCATTTGGAGGCTGATGCGGCCTATCCCCTGCAAATGTGCAGCGCCAAGTCCCGTTCCCGCACCCATTCAGTACACGCCAACCAGGAAAAGCTGGGCAAGGTCGATCCCGACTATGTCTGGATGCATCCAACGGATGCGGATGCCAGGGGTATCCATGATGGCCAGATGGTCAAGGTCGTCTCGGCCCACGGCGCGACCATTCTGCCGGCCAAGGTAACGCCGGACATGGCCCCCGGCGTGACCTCCATGAACGAAGGCGCCTGGTTCACCCCGAATGAAGATGGTGTCGATACGGAAGGCTGTGCCAATGCGGTGACGGCGGATGTCTCGGCGCCGTCTGGGGCCACGACCTACAACACCAATTTTGTCGAGGTTCGCCCGGTTAACCTGTAACCATCAATTTTTAGGCGTCATCGCCACCAGATCATCGAGGCAGGCGCCGATGGTGCGTCCGCTTGTATCAAGGGTTGCGTCTGCCTTGCGGTACAGGCTTTCCCGGCCAACCAGGATGCGGCGCAGATCGTCCATGGCTTCGCGGTTGCCGGCCATGGGCCGCTGATCGCCCTGGGCCGCGACACGGTCCATATGTTCCTCCGGCGAGGCCTGCAGCCAGATCGTATGGCAGGACGAGAGCAGACGCTCGTAGGTGCCTGCCTCGGCCACCAGACCGCCCCCCGTTTCGATCACCGCCCTTGGATGGGTCTCGATCATCTGTTCCAGGCACTGCCGTTCCAGCCGGCGGAAAGAGGATTGGCCGAGAAGGTCGAAAATCTCGTCCTGGCTCATGCCGGCGGCTTCCTCGATCTCCTTGTTCAACTGCACGAAGGGCAGCTCCAGACGTTTCGCCAGGGCCCGGCCCAGGGTGCTTTTGCCCGCCCCGCGCAGGCCGATCAGGGCAATGCGTCCGCTGTTTTCAGTCTCGGGCGTGTAGCGTTGCCGTAGGTGCCGGTGCAGGTCGGCCAGGTCATCGCCGCTTAAATCGGCCAACTGCTCCAGGATCAAGGCCATCTCCACCGGCCGGTCTGGGCCATCGTGGACCAGTTCGGACAGGGCCAGGTTCATGGCGTCCGCGATCTGGCGCAGCAGGATGATTGAAACATTGCCCCGGCCGCTTTCCAATTGCGCCAGATAGCGCTCGGACACGCCGGATTGGACTGATAATATCTTTCGCGTCATGCCGCGCCGGGAGCGCGCGCCGCGGACCCGATCGCCCAGCAGCGCTAAATAACGCTCGTCGTCGTGCGCTCTGTCCGCCTGGTCCTGCAAGGTGCCGCGCCGCATGGTTCCGCCAATCCACAAGTGATTCTTGCAATAGATGAATATGCATTATAATTCTTTTTGATTGTTTTTTGAACAAAAAATGCAGTATAGATCATTCATTGAAATTCAGGACAGCGGACATTGGGGGAATGTATGACGAAGTCCATTGCCATATTGGTTGGCACCATTACGGGGACCGCTGAATTGGTGGCGGACGACGTGAAGCCGGTTCTGGTCGAGGCAGGTTATGAGGTTGAAATTCTGGACATGGATGGTTTGACCCAGGATATCCTGCTGGACAATGAATTGGTCCTGATCTGCACCTCTACCTATGGTCAGGGCGATGTGCCCGACAACGCCATGGATTTTTTCGAGCAACTGGACGTGATGCAGCCCGATCTTGCGGGCCTGCGTTATGGCGTCATTGGTCTGGGTGACAGCACCTATGCCGATACCTACAATCAAGGCGGCGCACGGTTCGACACCCTGTTGCGCGAATTGGGTGCCGAGAGGGTCGGCGAAGTCATGGCCCATAACGCCTCGAGCGACGAACTGCCGGAAGAAGCAGGCGTGGCCTGGGCCAGGGAGTGGGTCAAGATTTTGGCCAAATAGAAGTTGTTTTAAGACGTTGGGAGGCGATATGAGCAATTACAGCAGCTATGATCTGTCCCAGGATCCCCCTCTGGTCACCGTGCCGCGGGATTACAACGTGGCGGTGGATTTTGTTGACCGCCGGGTTGACGAGGGTTTTGGCGACAAGGTTGCCTTCATCGACGACAACGGCAGTCACACCTACGGCGCCTTGCAGGACGGGGTCAACCGCTTCGGCAATGCCTTGCTGGATCTTGGCTTGCAGGCTGAACAGCGGGTCATGCTGTTGCAACTGGACAGCATTGATTTCCCCATCGCGTTCTTTGGCGCCATCAAGGCGGGCATGGTCGCGGTGCCGGTCAACACCATGCTGACCACTGACGATTATCACTACATGCTGCAGGATTCACGCGCCCGGGCTCTGGTGGTCAGCGCTGATCTGTTGGCTGTCGTGGCGCCGATACTGGAACATCTGCCTGACTTGCGTCATGTCATCGTCACCGGCACCGACGATGGCGGCGATACGGCGGGCCACCGAAGCATGGCGTCACTGCTGGCCAGCGGCGCACCGGATCTGCGCCCGGCGGCGACCTCCGCCGATGACGTTGCGTTTTGGCTTTATTCCTCCGGCTCCACCGGGCGGCCCAAGGGGGCGCCGCATCTGCAAAGCGATATGATCAACACCGCCGTCTTGTACGGCATGGCGGTGCTGGGTATCCGCGAAGATGACGTGGTCTATTCCGCCGCCAAGCTGTTTTTCGCCTATGGCCTGGGCAATGCCTTGACCTTTCCCATGGCGGTGGGCGCGACCGCCGTGCTGATGGCGGGGCGGCCCTTGCCGGACGATGTGATGGCGCGGATCAAGGACAATGACGCGACGATCTTTTATGGCGTGCCGACTTTGTATGCCGGCATCCTGGCCGACGACGGCATTGACCGCACGGCATCGTCGCCCCAGCTGCGCCATTGCGTCTCAGCCGGCGAGGCCTTGCCCGAGGATGTCGCCAAGCGTTGGAGCGAACGCTTCGGCGTGGAAATTCTGGACGGCATCGGGTCCACCGAGATGCTGCATATATTCGTTTCCAACCGGCCTGGGCAGGTGCGTTATGGCTCAACCGGGCTGCCGGTACCGGGATATCTTTGCCGCCTGACGGACGATGCGGGCGCCGATGTGGCACGGGGAGAGATTGGCGATCTGCTGGTCAGCGGGCCTTCATCCTCGCCCTATTATTGGAACAACCGCGAGAAAAGCGTTGCCACCTTCGAAGGTGCCTGGACTCGCACTGGCGACAAGTACATGTGTGACGATGATGGCTATTTCGTCTACGCCGGCCGTTCCGACGATATGCTGAAGGTCGGCGGTATCTGGGTTTCGCCGTTCGAGGTTGAATCCGCCCTGATGAGCCACGAAGACGTGTTCGAGGCCGCCGTGGTCGGCCATGCGGACGAGGCCGACCTGATCAAGCCAAAGGCCTTTGTGGTTCTGACGAAGGGTGAAGGCGATGGGGAAAAAGCCGTGGAATTGCAGCAGTTCGTCAAGGATATGCTGGCGCCCTACAAATATCCCCGCTGGTTGGAATTCGTTGATGAACTGCCGAAAACAGCTACCGGTAAGATCCAGCGCTTCAAACTGCGCGGCTGATGACAGGCGAATACGGCACGATTGACGTCGCTGGTCAGCGCCTTGAATGCCAATGGCTGGGACCGGCGCCATCGTCTGATCCGGATGGGCCGCCAACCCTGGTCTTTCTGCATGAAGGTTTGGGCTGCGTTGCGCTGTGGCGGGATTTTCCCGAACGCCTCGTCGAGGCTACGGGCCTTGGCGGTTTCGTCTACAGCCGCCGGGGCTATGGCGGTTCCGATCCCTGCGACCTGCCACGCCCGATCAGCTATATGCATGACGAGGGGCTGGAGGTGCTACCCGCGTTATTGCAGGCGGCTGGTATCAAGCGGGCCATTCTGGTCGGCCATTCAGATGGTGCCTCGATCTCCCTGATCTATGCCGGCGGGACGCCGGCCAAGGAGCTGGCGGGCCTGATCCTGGAAGCGCCGCACGTTTTCATGGAAGAGATCAATGTCGCCGCCATAGCCGAGGCATGCCGCGCCTATGATACCGGTGATCTGCGCCAGCGCCTGGCGAAGTATCATGGCGACAATGTGGATTGCGCCTTTCGCGGCTGGTCGGAGCCGTGGCTGGGCGAAGGCTTCAAAAGCTGGAATTTGGAAGACTATCTGCCGCGCATCTGTGCGGAGAAACCCGTGCCGACCTTGGTCATCCAGGGCGCCGGCGACGCATACGGCACTATTGCCCAATGTCACGCGATCGAGCGCGGCATTGGCCCGGAGGCCAGGACGTTGTTTTTGGAAGATTGCGGCCATACGCCACACAGAGAGCAGTATGAAAAAACTCTGTCGGCCATGCTGGCTCACATCCGCGCCATCGTCTGACGCAGGCAAAATGACACGAAAAACGGCGTGCCGGCCCAAGCTTGAGCCATGCCATCATGACAAGGTGGCGGTAACACAGCCGCCAAGGCGACGTGGCCATGAAACCATGGCTGCGTCGTCTTAAGCTGTTTTATGCTAAATGTCGGGGGTCGCCGGCGTTTTCGTATTTGCTGCCGGAGGCGCCCAGGCGCGGGGCGTTAGCCCTAGGCCGCTTTCCGTCGCGGGATAAACGGCTGGCGCGGTTCGACCTCTAAATCGCGGATCGACTTCGCCTTATGTTCTTCGCAATAGGAGCTACCATCCGCACGATGGTCGCCGCAGTACTCGTGGGTCGGGAGGTCGCCGTGAGGCCACATGGGCCAAAGGCACCCCCGGCGGGGCCTGATTTCAAGCATAGTCCGCTCTCACCAAATTATTTAAAAGGGTATATGACTCTTGAACATGCACATAATATGTTGCGGCGCACCATTTTGTCAAGTACTGATTATCATTAATGAATCATCACTTGTTGCTTTTTTCGAATCGGCAAGCGAATCGGCACGCGGTCCAGCTATGACAAGCTCGTTGCTTTGCTCGTGGCGCGGAATGGAGTAACCTTATTGCCATGGCCAAGCCCAGCAAGACCCAACTCAGCTATTTGCTCCGGGGGCTGCCCCAACCGGGCGGAAAATTGCCCCTGTTCGATGATCAAGGCCAGGAAATCGATGTTCGCACCATCCGTGCCTGTATCAAGGCAGGTTGGGCCGAACCCTGGTTCGCCAATCCCTTGAAGCCCGATTGGCTGGTTTGCCGCCTGACCGACAGCGGCAGGGAGGCGGTGGCGGCCCAAGACGCGGCGGCAAAGGCAAAATCCATCAGCGTTGATTGACGCCGCCGATTGAGACCGTCTGGGGGCCGGCGGCTAAATTAGAACGTATGCGAGTAGGAGGCCGTCCAGGCAATGCCGTACAAAACATTCGGGTTTTCAGAAGAGCAGATACTGATGCGCGACAGCATCCTGGGCCTCTTGGGCCGCGCTTTGCCGGCGGACAAGATCCGAGAATTACACACGTCCCCGCCTCGTCCCTCTTACGCTTTGTTGACCGTCGCCGCCGATGGCTGGCTGGGCCTGCCCATCGCCGAGGCCTATGGCGGTGCCGCTGCTTCCAACATGGACATGGCGGTCTTTATCGAGGCCATGGGCTATTACCACTACGGCATCCGCTCGGCCTATATGACCACCTCAATCTATGGCGCCTCGCATCTGCAGTACCATGCCTCGGAAGCACAGCGCCAGGAGATGCTGCCGCGCCTGATCAAGGGGCAGCTAAAGATGTGCATCGCCTATTCCGAACCCGACAGCGGCTCGGACGCCGCCGGCATCCGCACCCGCGCGGTGCGGGACGGCGATGATTACGTCATCAACGGGCAGAAAATTTATATTACCAACGCCCATGTCAGCGACTGGATGGTGGTCTCAGCCAAGACCGATCCGGATGCCGGGCACAAGGGCCTGAGCCTGTTTCTTGTCGACAGCAAAACGCCGGGGCTGACCATTCGGCCCATGGATCCCCTGGGCTCGCGCACCTCGCTGCCCAACGAGGTCTTCTTCGATGATGTCCGCGTCCCGGCCGAAAATCTTCTGGGTAGCGAAGGCGGTGCCTGGCCGATGCTGATGCGCGGCCTTAATCAAGAACGCCTGTTGCTGGCCGCGACCTCGGCCGGCGCCTGCCTGCGGATCCTGGAACTGGCCAAGGACTTTGCCACCAACCGCAAGGCATTCGGCCGGACGATCACGGAATATCAGGCGGTTTCTCACAAGCTGGCGGACATGCATATGCTGACGGAAGGCGCGCGCCTGGCGACCTTTCACGCGGCGCGGATGCTGGATGCGGGCGAAGACGCGGTGATGGAAACCACAACGGCCAAGGTTGTAGCGACGGAAAACAACTTCAAGGTCGCGGATTTGGGGATGCAAATCATGGGCGGCGCGGGCTATATGGCGGGCGAGATGCAGCGGCTGTTCCGCGAGGCGCGGTTGGGGCCCATTGGCGGCGGCACCTCCGAAATCCTGCGAAATGTCATTGGCAGGCGAATGGGGCTTTAGCATTGCGGCGAATTGCCGTAAAACAATGTAACCAATTGCGCTGTGCGGCATATTTGCGCTCGCAACATTGGCGGCGCGCTGGCAAACTAGGCATCAACCAAGGGCTACACTTGAGCGGACTTCATGGCGGGCAATAGTGAAATAAAACGCACGATGAAAGTCGTGATCGACGGGGTGGATGATCTACCCCATGTGGATGAGGCGGCGAAGCGCAATATACGGCGCGCTTTTAGCGGTTTACGCGACATACTGGTTCGCTTGCCCGAAGACCGCCTGATAGAGGCGGAAATGATCGCCGATCAGGCGCAGGAAGTCCTGAAGGCGGCGGGGCAATCCCGTTTGAACCAAACCCTCATCCGTTCCTCGTCATCGGGGTTGCGGCAGGCGGCGGAACGCCTGGACGATATCGCGCCACGGGTTCTGACCCTATGCCGACAGGTTACCGATCTGTTGGAATAGGCCGGCGTGCACCTAATAGTATAAGCTGTCGAAAATTTTTCTGACGCCTCCACGGGCCGCGGAGTTCATCCTGTCTTGAGGTTGCTCGCAGTCCAATTTCTCAGCCATTCTTCAAGATCGTCCACGGTCATCGGTCGGCCCATCCAATAACCCTGGCCTTCATCGCAGCCAAGATCGTGCAGAATGTTCCAGGCGGATTCGTCTTCAATACCTTCCGCTACCACCCGCATGCCAAGTTTGTGGGCCAGAATGATCGAGATTTCCGTAATCGTCCGGCAGTCTTTGTCGGTGTCCAGTTTTCGGATAAAGGCCTGATCGACCTTGAGCTCGTTAAACGGCACGCGGACCAATTGCTGCATGGAGGAATAGCCCGTGCCAAAATCGTCAATCGAAAGATTGAACCCCTTCATGCGCAGACGGGCCAGAATATCCATGTATTTTGCTACGTTGGACGTTGCGGAGGTTTCCGTAACCTCAAACGTGATGTTGGAAATATCGGCGCCGTTTTCCGCCGCGTACGCAGCCATTTTTTCTGGCAGATCCAGATCGAGCAGGGTTCTTGGCGACATGTTTATGGACACTTGCAAATTCATGCCCTGAGCCTTCCATCGGCCCTGCTGTTTGATCGCGGCTTCGGCAACGAAGGAGGTAAGTGGGAAAATCAGCTCACTCTCCTCGGTAATGGGGATGAAAATGCCTGGCGGTATCATGCCCTTCGTTGGATGCTCCCATCGGATCAATGCCTCGGCGCCGGCAACCCGGCGGTCAGCGATATTGATCTGCGGCTGATACATAAGAAACAGCTCATCCCGGTCCAATGCCTGCTGTATTTCCGCAAGTGAGGGTAATTCATTGTCACCAGAAATCTTGGCGCTGGATTTGCGTACGAAACCGGCGAGAACGTTTTCCAGCTGCTCGGCGCGGAACGGTTTTTGCAGCGTGCCCAGGACATCGATACGCTGTTCCATGGCAAGTTCTTGCGCCGAGCGGAGTACACCAATGTCCTTGCCGCTCATGAAAACGACGGAGGCATCACTCCCGTGCTCCGAGAGATATCGAAGCAATTCGATGCCGTCCACGTCGGGCATGAATAAATCAAGAATGACAATGTCGATTTCGCTGGAATATAGAGAGGAAAATTCGTTGGGATCGTTGGTTGACGAGACATCGAAATCCATGTCTTCGGCGACATCGGCAACAAACTCCGCAAAATCGGCTTCGTCATCAACGACCAGCAATTTCAAAGGCATCATGATCTAGGCCCTCCCGTCCAAGACGGCCCTAACGCGTATTGCCAAGTCGGTGTAACGATAGGGTTTGGCAATTAATGTTTTCCGCCACCGCTCGGTATCGCCATCGTGCTGCATTTTTCCGGTGAAGCCGGAAGTCATCAATACTTTCAACTCCGGTTTCATGACAATTGCGGTATCGGCCAGGCTAAAGCCGTTGATCGATCCTGCCATGACAACATCGGAAAACAAAAGGTCTATGGAACGATCCTTGTCGAGGATTTTGAGCGCCTCATCGCCGTTATGGGCACAGACCGTCGTATAGCCCAGTCCGTCTAGAATGCTCTTGGCCGCTTCGGCCAGGTCATGCTCATCATCGACAATCAACACGGTCTCGGTGCCGGTGGGCAGCGGCGCGTCAGCATCCACGGGGATTTCCGTTTGCTCGCTCATGCTGCGGGAACGCGGCAGGTAGAGCCTGAACGTGGTTCCGACATTCACCTCTGAATAGACCGAAATATAGCCCTTCGCGCGCCGAACAAAGCCATAGACCATGGCCAGCCCCAATCCCGTACCCTTGTCCTGCTCCTTGGTCGTAAAGAAGGGTTCGAATATCTTGTCGGACACTTCCCTGGGCATGCCATGGCCATTGTCACTAACGGCGATTTCCACATATTCGCCAGGCTCCAGGCCGTCGCCAAGATCGCCGACAGTGTCATCCAAGACCGTATTTCGTGTTTCCAGGACGAGTTGGCCGCCGTTTGGCATGGCGTCGCGGGCGTTGAGGGCCAGGTTGACGATCGCATCTTCAAGATCGCCCGGATTGATCTCGACCATCCACAAATCATTGTCCAAAGCCGTTTCGATCTGGACTTCGGCGGTCAGGGATTTGCCGATTAAATCTTCCAGGTTGCCGATCACTTTGTTGATATCCAGGGGGCTGTTTTCTTCCGGCGCCGTTTTGGAGAAATTCAACAGGCGACGTGTCAGTTCGGAACCGCGCAGGGCAGCGTTCTGCGCTTTCCCCAGTTGCTTCTGTAATTTGCTCCCATCTTCAATTTTACGGCCCATCAGATCTAGGTTGCCGATAATGATGCCGAGCAAATTGTTGAAATCATGGGCGAGACCACCGGTCAATTCGCCGATCGCCTCCATTTTCTGGGTTCGCCTCAACGCGGCCTCGGTTTGGTTGCGCGCGGTAACGTCGTGCATAATGGCGCTGAAATACCTGTGCGCCCCCTGTTTCCAGGTGCCGAGGGATAGTTCGACCGGAAATTCCTCGCCGCCCTTGCGAAGTGCTTGGATTTCAATGGTTTTTCCAAGGATACGATATTCTTCGGAATGTATGGCGCGTTGAAATCCTTCCGTATGGGCCGATTTGTATCTCTCCGGTACAAGGTCGATGACGAGCTGTCCGAGCATCTCCGATTCCGAATACCCAAACGCCGCGGCGGCGCCGGGATTCCAGGAGATGATCCTGCCTTGCTGGTCCGCGGCGATAATGATGACGGCGGACGATGATTTGGTGATGGAGCGGAACCGCTCTTCCGCATCGGAGAGTTCCGATATGGATTTGTTGATACGGCTTGTCATGGGGCGAAAGACGAACAGACCGGTCCCGCCCAGAAATATCAATGTCGCGGCAAGCGCGACGATTTGATAGTTCCGAAGCCTCGCGACTTTTGCGTCGCTCTCTTTTTGATACTGACCCACCACGGCGTCAAGGTCACGGAGCAGGCTTTCGGTTTCGGAATTGCCGAATTCATGCCAATCGCTGACGGAAATGCCCAGGGTTCCATGCTCGTTCATGTATTCTTCGGCATAGCCCAGGAACGCCTGAACCTGGGTGTCAACAAAGCTCTTCGGACCGAAATACATGGCTTTAAGCTCGTCGGTCGAGGCTGGCAACAGGCCCAATTCCTCGTTGCCGTCCACGAGCGCGAGGTGGGATTGGCGCATGAGGTCAATGGCATCAGCTAACTTCTTGCTGACGATTTGAATATGCTGCTTGTCGGTCAGGTTTTGAATCTGATTGGTCAAAAGGGTGATGCGCTGTGACAACATGCGCTGTCGGCCCGCGATGTTGATTTCGGCGGCGCCCGATGCCTGGCTGGCAACAACAGATTCCAACAGGTAATAGTTCCCCAGCGCGAGCAAGCCGAGGGTCACAAGAACAAGAACATAGTTCTTGGTTAGACTATTGGATTTTGTTAGGGCCATTACTCGCCAAACCCGGCTCGGGTACGAACTCTTTTTACATTACCGATACGCATCAAAATGAACGCCGTCCGACGCAGGTCTTTAGATCTCGGTCGGTGGGTACACTTGGTTATTAATATCAGGCTGGTCTATATTTTTTGTTAACACCGCATGGCGTTTGGCATGCGAAAGAGCTCGTATATCATTCAACCCGTTCGGGTAATTTCGCCTGGCCGGTACTGATTTGCGGCGTTGCGGCGGTATGTTCAGCTATTGAGCGGTTTGCCGGTGACGGCCAGAGCGGCTTCCTTGACGGCTTCGTTCAGGGTGGGATGGGCGTGGCAGGTCAACGCGATATCTTCCGATGAAGCGCCCATTTCCAACGCCAGGACCAGTTCGGCGATCATGGTGCCTGCATCGGCGCCGATGATATGCGCGCCCAGCAGGCGGTCGGTTTCCTTGTCCGCCAGCAACTTAACGAACCCGCCTGACTGATCGCCGCTGCTGCGCGCGCGGCTGTTGGCGGCGAAGCTGAAGCGGCCCTTGTTATAGGCGATGCCCGCCTCTTTCAGTTCTTCCTCGGACTTGCCCACGGTGGCGACTTCGGGCCAAGTATAGCAAACGCCGGGAATGGCGTCATAATTGACGGCACCAGCATGGCCGGCGATTTTCTCGGCCACCACCACGCCTTCGTCTTCCGCCTTATGGGCCAGCATGGGGCGATCGGGCAGGACATCGCCGATGGCGAAGATGCCGGCTACATTGGTCTGATAATCCTCGTCCACGGGAATGAAACCGCGATCGTCCATTGCAACGCCGGCCTCGGCCAGGCCCAGGCCGTCGGTAAAGGGCTTGCGGCCAATGGAGACCAGCACCACGTTTGCCTTCAAGGTTTCGCTGTCGCCACCTTTTGCAGGCTCCAACGTCAACTCGACGCCGCCACGGGCTTTCGTGACGCCGGTGACCTTGGTGCCGAGACGGAATTCCATACCCTGATTGGTCAGGCTGCGCTGCAGGTTGCGGGATAGCTCGCCATCCATGCCCGGCGTGATCCGGTCGAGGAATTCCACCACCGTGATCTTGGCGCCAAGGCGGCCCCAGACCGAGCCCATCTCGAGGCCGATATAGCCGCCGCCGATGATGACCAGATGTTTCGGTACCTTGGAGAGCGACAGCGCGCCAGTGGACGATACAATGGTCTTTTCGTCGATTTCCACACCGGGCAGGCCCATGACGTCGGAACCGGTGGCGATGACGATATTTTCCGCCGTCAGACTGCGTTCGCCGCCGCCGTTCAGGGCGACTTGCACTGTGCCGGCCGAGGTGATGGTGCCGCGCCCGGGGATGTATTCGACCTTGTTCTTCTTGAACAGGCCCTCGATGCCCGTGGTTAGGTCGCCGACCACCTGCGCCTTGCGGGCCATCATGGCCTTCAGATCCAGTGATAATCCGGTCGTCTTAATGCCATGTTGGGCAAATTCCGCCTCGGCCTCGTGATACAGGTGTGACGATTGCAGCAGGGCCTTTGAAGGGATGCAGCCAACATTCAGACAGGTGCCGCCCAAGGTGCCGCGCATCTCCACGCAGGCCGTGCGCAGGCCCAGCTGTGCCGCCTTGATGGCGCCCACATAGCCGCCAGGGCCGCCGCCGATAAAGACCACGTCGAAAGTGTCGTCACTCATGATCAGATCCCACTAAATTTCGAACAACAGACGTTCCGGTTCCTCGATACATTCCTTGACCCGGACCAGGAAGGTGACTGCCTCGCGGCCATCGATGATCCTGTGGTCATAGCTGAGCGCCAGATACATCATCGGCCGGGCTACGACCTCACCATTGATCACCATGGCCCGGTCCTGGATTTTGTGCATGCCCAGAATGGCGGATTGCGGCGGGTTCAGGATCGGCATGGAGAGCAGGGAGCCATAGACGCCGCCATTGGAAATAGTGAATGTTCCGCCCTGCATCTCGTCGATGCCCAGCTTGCCGTCGCGGGCCCGGCGGCCGAAATCGACGATGCTGCCCTCGATATCGGCGAAGGACATCTTGTCGGCCTCGCGCAGGACGGGGACCACCAGACCCTGTGGCGTGCCCACGGCAACGCCGACGTTGTAGTAATTCTTGTAGACCAGATTGTCGCCGTCGACTTCCGCGTTGACCGCCGGCACCTCGGCCAGGGCCTGGGTGCAGGCGCGCACGAAGAACGACATGAAGCCCAGGCGGGAGCCATGGCGTTTTTCAAAAACGTCGCGGTATTTGCTGCGCGCCGCCATCACCGCGCTCATATCCACCTCGTTGAACGTGGTCAGCATGGCGGCGGTGTTCTGGGCATCCTTCAGGCGCCGGGCAATGGTTTTGCGCAGACGGGTCATGCGCACGACTTCTTCCAGGCCCGCATTGGGACGCAGGCCGACGTCCTGGTTGCCCGCCGGCGCGGCGGCGACATTGGCGGCGGGAACGACCTGTTGCGCGGGCGCTGCTGGCGCAGCCGCCGCGGCAGGGGCGGCGGCCGGAACAGGTGCTGGTGCCGGGGCGCCACCCGCTTTGACGTAGTTCAATACGTCGTCCTTCAGCAGGCGGCCATCCTTGCCGCTGGCTGGAATGGTGCTGGCGTCAAGACCATGTTCCTGCACCAGGCGGCGCACGGCCGGCGACAGTGGCGCCGATGCTGCCGCCGGCGCCGGTGCGGGCGCTGATACTGGCGCCGGTGCTGCGGCCGGTGCAGGGGCTGCCGCCGAAGCAGGCGCCGCTGCCGCTGGTGAAGCGCCGGCGCTCTGGGTTTCGTCAATGCGGCCCAACAGCCCGCCCATGGCGACGGTGGTTTCCTCAGGCGCGGCGATCTCGGTCAGGACACCGGCGGCGGGGGCGGGAACTTCCACGGCGACCTTGTCGGTTTCCAACTCCACCAGCGGCTCGTCCTGGGCAATTGCCTCGCCGACCCCTTTCAGCCAACGGGCCACGGTTGCCTCCGTTACGGATTCACCCAATGTGGGAACCACGATATCGATCATCTAAGGGCCCTCGTCTCGTTTCATGCGCCTAAATAGGTCGGCACGTCTAATTTCCAAGCGCCTTGGCGACCAAGGCGGTTTGTTCTTTTTGATGTGCGGCGGTGCTGCCGGCGGCGGTGGATGCGCTCTCGGGCCGGCCCACATACCTTGGCCGTGTCGTCTTATGGTCGATCTTCTCCAGCACCTCTTCCAAGCGGGGGTAGACATGCGCCCAGGCGCCCATATTCTTCGGCTCTTCCTGGCACCAGACCACCTCTGCCTTGGGGAAGCGCGCCAATTCCTTGCTCAAGGCGATCTTCGGGAACGGATAAAGCTGTTCCAGGCGCAGCAGATAAACATTCTTCTTCTTGGCCGCCTCGCGTGCCTCCAGCAAGTCGTAGTAGACTTTGCCGGTGCACACCACGACACGGCGAATCTTGTCGTCCGCTGCCAGGGCCGACCGGTCACCGTCGCTGCTGTCCCACAGCACCCGGTGAAAGTTGGAACCCGGTCCCATGTCGGCCAGGGAGGAGACGCAGCGTTTATGGCGCAGCAGGGATTTCGGCGTCATCAGGATCAAGGGTTTGCGGAATTTGCGATGCAACTGCCGGCGCAGGATATGGAAATAGTTGGCCGGCGTGGTGCAGTTCGCCACCTGCATGTTGTCTTCCGCGCAAAGCTGCAAATAACGTTCCAGCCGGGCCGAGGAATGCTCCGGTCCCTGGCCCTCGAAGCCGTGGGGCAGCAACATCACAAGGCCACTCATGCGCAGCCATTTGCTTTCCCCCGACGAGATGAACTGGTCAATGATCACCTGGGCGCCATTGGCGAAATCGCCGAATTGGGCTTCCCACATGATCAGGCCGCGGGGCTCGGCCAATGAATAGCCGTATTCAAAGCCCAATACAGCCGCTTCCGACAGGGCGGAATTGACCACATCATAATCCGCCTGCTTGCGGTCCAGATTATTCAGCGGTGTGTAAAGATGCTCGTCGACCTGGTCGATGAATTGCGAATGGCGCTGTGAGAAGGTGCCCCGGGCGCTGTCCTGGCCCGACAGCCGGACCGGGAAGCCTTCCATCAACAACGAGCCGAAGGCCATGGCTTCCGCCGTGGCCCAATCGATGCCTTCACCGCTTTCAACAAGCGCGCGCTTGGCCGTCAGTTGCCGGCCCACGGTGCGGTGCAGATTGAAACCCTGAGGCGCCTCGGTCAGGACCTTGCCAATGTGGCGCAGGGTTTTCAGTTTTACCGAAGTATCGCCGCGGCGGGCCTCGCCACGGGCGGTCTCCAAGCCCTGCCAGCGGCCTTCCAGCCAATCCGCCTTGTTCGGTTTGTAGCCCGAGGCAGCCTCGAAATCCTGCTCCATGCGGGCCTGGAAATCGGCTACGGCGTTGTCGGCTTCTTCTTGGCTGACCGTGCCGTCGGCGACCAGCTTTTCGGCATAGATCTGCCGCGAGGTGGGATGCTGGCCGATCGCCTTGTACATCAGGGGTTGCGTGAAATTGGGTTCGTCACCTTCGTTATGGCCATGGCGGCGATAACAGTACATGTCGATGATGACGTCTTTTTTGAATTGCTGGCGGAACTCGGCCGCGACCTTGCCGATGTAACAGACCGCTTCAGGGTCATCGCCGTTGACGTGAAAAATAGGCGTCTGCACCATCTTGCCCACGTCGGATGGATAGGGCGAGGAGCGCGAGAGGTTCGGATTGGTGGTAAAGCCGATCTGATTGTTGACGATGATATGAATGGTACCGCCGACCGTGTAGCCGTCCAGATCGGATAGGGCGAAACATTCCCCGACCAGACCCTGGCCGGCAAAGGCGGCGTCGCCATGCATCAACAGGGCCATCACCTTGTCCCTGCTTTCATCACTCTGCTGGTCTTGCTTGGCCCTTGCCTTGCCCAGCACGACCGGGTTGGCTGCCTCCAAATGCGAAGGGTTGGCGGCCAGCGATAAATGCACCATATGGCCGCCCAGTTCCCGGTCGGCAGAGGTGCCTAGATGATATTTCACATCGCCAGAACCCTGGACGTCCTGGGGATGGGCCGAGGTGCCTTGAAACTCGGAGAAAATCGCGGTGAACGATTTGCGCATGAGGTTTGACAGCACGTTCAGGCGGCCCCGGTGCGGCATGCCCAGGGAGATTTCCCGCACGCCCAGTTGCGCCGCCCTGATCAGCACCGAATGCAGCAATGGCATCAGGCTTTCGCCGCCGTCCAGGCCAAAGCGCTTGGTGCCCGTATGCTTGACCTGGAGAAAGCTTTCGAAGCCTTCCGCTTCCACCAACTCGCGCAGGATCTGGCGTTTTTCATGGTCGGTAAGGTTGATCTCCTTACCCCGGCCCTCGATCCGCTGCTGAATCCAGGCCTTTTCGTCCGGGCCCATGATGTGCATGAATTCCACACCAATGCTGCCGCAATAGGTGCGGTTCAGGATATCGAGAATTTCCCGCAGCGTGGCGTTCTCCAGGCCCAGCACATAGTTGATATAGATCGGTCGATCCATATCCGCCTCGGTAAAGCCAAAACTGCGCGGGTCCAATTCAGAATGGGAGACCGTTTTCTGAAGGCCCAGGGGATCAAGCTCGGCATGCAGATGGCCGCGCACGCGGTAATTGCGGATCAGCATCAAGGCGCGCAGGCTGTCCAGGGTGGCTTGGCGGACCTGGGCTGCGCTGACGGCGCCAAGGGCCGAAGGGGCCCGGCGCGCGCCTTCCAGAATATTTTGACCGCTGTCGCTCTCGGTATAGGGGTCGGCCTGGCTTTCCAGGCTGCCGCGCGGGGCCCAGGGGGCGCCGCGGACCTCGGCCACGACGGCTTCCGCCTCGTCGCCCAGTTCGGCG
>CAYWYB010000017.1:6157-29602 GCA_964462145.1 uncultured Rhodospirillaceae bacterium | reverse complement strand
CCTACAAAGGCGTTGCCCGCCGCGTCCAGACCAAGAGCGCCGTCTACGCCGGCGGCACCAGCATCGGTCCCGACCGCGTCTCGGCCGAAGTCAACCGCAGGATGGTCAGCATTATCAGCGACGTGATTTAGCGTCTCGAAGCTAAAAATTGCTGGCGTAGAGGCCGCCGTCGAGCAATAGGCTTTGGCCGGTGATATAGCCGGCCTGGGCACTGCAAAGGAAGGCGCAGGCTTCGCCGAATTCATCCGGGTTGCCAAATCGCTTGGCGGGCACTTCGCCGGCCTGATTGGCTGCCGCCTCTTCCACGGAAATATTGTTCTGCTGGGAATTATAGGCCAGGCCGCCGCGCAAACGGTCCGTGTCGATATAGCCGGGCAGGATGTGATTGATGGTGACGTTGTGCTGCGCCACCGAACGCGCCACGCCGGCCAGAAACGCGGTCAGCCCGGCACGGGCGCCGGACGACAGATCCAGGCCAAAGACCGGACGCATCACGGAAACGGAGGTGATGTTGACGATGCGGCCAAAGCCTTGCGCCACCATTGGATCGATCACCGCCTGCACCAGTTCTATGGGCGTGGCGAAGTTCATTGTCACGCCTTCGAGCATGTCCTCGCGGCTAAGTTCGCGGAAATCGCGGAACGGCGGGCCGCCATTGTTGTTGACCAGAATATCGGGTTGCGGACAGGCCGCCAACAAGGCCGCCTGGCCTTCCTTGGTGGAGACATCGGCGATGACAGGCGTCACGGTGACATCGGAGGCATCACTGATCTCCGCCGCGGTCGCCATCGTCACCGCCTCATCCCGGCCGTTGATAACCACATTGGCGCCGTTCCTGGCCAGGGACATCGCACAGCCCTTGCCCAACCCCCTGCTTGAAGCGCAGACGATGGCGTTGCGTCCCGCTATACCCAGATCCATGATCCAATCCTCTCCGTTCAGCTCGGCTAATTATATTGGGTCTCCATCTCGACCGTAGCATGATCCTTCTGGCGGAAATAGTTCTGGCGGAAATAGTCGGCGCCGCGAATTTCCAAACTAGGTCCGCGTACAGGCCTGGCCATGGCCGGGCGGATCACACGTGTCCGCGCGCGACGGCGCCCCTCTCATAAAATTGCCCCATAAAGGGCCCTTGATTGCTTCCGGCGTGGCCCAGGTCACCAGAAATGTCCAGGAATCCGGGCACCTCAATCAATGTAAGGCGACAATCAAAATACCCGCCATGTTATTATTAGAATATACTACACGCGATTCAAATCTAGCATTTCGAGTGCATGGCATATGTATTTAGCCATATCTCATTAGATGCAAATCGACAATTTTTCGGATATGCCACACTAGTCATAATGGCGTAAATTTTTCTCAGTTCCATCAATTTTGTTACATTTATTCAGTTTTACTTAACATTTCCAACCTACCTTGAGAGACGTTCGCAAATGTATTTTTTGTGGACAGAGGTGCATATTTACAATTTATCCGTGTATTTCCTAAAACATGGGTTATGCCTGACGTTAACGACCTATGGCCTGTTGCTTTTTGTAATCCAAGAAAACGGGGGAAGTTTTCAAATGACAGACACCACCGAAAGTCCAATCACTGACACCACCGAACATCCGAAAAAGAAACTAAATTTCTTCGCCAACCTCAGGACCAAGCAGAAGATATTGTTAGGCATTTGTTCGCCACTAGTACTGCTGGTCATGTTGGGCGGCGTCGCTGTCTATGGCATCAATTCCATCACCACCACCAACGAGCGGGTCAGCCACACGCACGTGGTTTTGGGCAAGGCAGCGGCAATTGTTGGTTCCGCCGTCGATATGGAAACAGGCATGCGCGGCTATCTGTTGGCCGGCAAAAATGGATTCCTCGCCCCCTACGAGGGCGGCGAGACGGCAACCTACAAAGGCATCGCGGATTTACAGAAGACCGTTAATGACAACCCGGGGCAAGTGGCCCGTCTAGGCAAGGTCGAAAAGGTTTTGCGCGAATGGCAGGCAAAGGTCACCGAACCGACCATCCAGCTACGCCGGGACATCGGTGATGCGCAGACCATGAACGATATGGCCAGGCTGGTGGGCGAGGCCCGCGGCAAGGTCTATTTCGACAAGTTCCGCGGCCAGATCAAAACCTTCATTGAACGCGAGCAGAAGCTGCTGGAAGAACGGCACACTGAATTCACCGACACGTTCAAAGCGGTTAGAAAAGTCGTCACATCGGGCGGCACTGTTGACGTCAAACAGATTGAGATCATGGCCAAGGATGAAAAGTGGGTGGCTCATACCTACGAAGTGATCCAGCAGGCCAATGCTGTCGTCGCCGCCGCTGTCGATATGGAAACCGGTATGCGGGGCTATCTATTGGCCGGCAAGGAAGAGTTCCTGGGACCGTACAACGAGGGCTCCAAGCATTTCTACGAATTGATTGCCAGTTTGAGTCAAACGGTTAACGACAATCCGGCGCAAGTCAAATTGCTGAAAGAAACCCAAGCAACCATCACTGAGTGGAAAGAAAAGGTCACTGAACCGGCCATTGCCCTGCGCCGCCAAATCGGCAGCGCCAAAACCATGGACGATATGGCGGATCTGATCGGCGAGGCCCGTGGCAAGAAGTACTTTGACGAGTTCCGCCGTCTGATGGGCGAGTTCTCGGCCGAGGAAGAGGGCCTGATGGAACAACGGGAGGCCGGCAACGTGGAAACGGTTTCCACGACTTATCTGCTGATCGGCCTGTGCGCGGGGATCGCTATTCTGTTCGGCACCTTACTTGCCTGGATCATCGGCAACGGCATCGCCAATCCTCTGACAACCATGACGTCCGCGATGGTGCGCTTGGCGCAAGGTGACCTGGAGGTCGATGTCCCGGGCACCGAGCGCAAGGACGAAATCGGCGACATGGCGGGCACAGTGCAAGTCTTCAAGGACAATGCCATCAACGTCAAACGCATGGAAGATGAGGCCGAACAACAGTGCCTTGACGCCGAAAAACGGGTGCGTGATGAGCGCCTGCAACTGGCCGACAATTTCGAAAGCGCGGTGATGGGCATCGTGCAATCAGTCAGCGACTCGGCGGCGAGCATGAACACATCGGCCGAACAAATGCGCGGCATCGCCGAGCAGACTTCGGACCGCTCGGCCACGGTCACCACGGCCTCGGTTCAGGCCAGCGCCAATGTGCAATCCGTGGCAACGGCAACCGAGGAAATGTCGGCGACCGTACAGGAAATTTCCCGTCAGGTTAGCCAGTCGTCCGATATTTCCAACACCGCCGTCGAAGAGTCCCAGAGCGCGACGGCTCAGGTCCAGGGCCTTGTTGAGGCCTCGCAAAAGATTGGTGAAGTGGTTGGATTGATCAACGACATCGCCAATCAGACCAACCTGCTGGCCCTGAACGCCACGATTGAAGCGGCACGGGCGGGTGATGCGGGCAAGGGTTTCGCCGTGGTTGCCTCGGAAGTGAAGAACCTGGCCTCTCAAACCGCGAAAGCGACGGAGGAAATTTCCGGGCAGATCGCTGAAATTCAGACCGCGACCGGCTCCGCCGTTACCGCCATTGAAGGGATCTCGTCGACCATTGGTCAAATCAACGAGATCGGCAATTCCATCTCGGCGGCGGTGGAGGAGCAAGGCGCCTCAACCCAGGAAATCAGCCGCAACGTCCAGGAAGCGGCCCAGGGCACCGAAGAGGTCAATAGCAACATGGGCGAGGTCAACCGTGGCGCCCAGGAGACCGGTTCGGCCGCCTCGCAGGTGCTGGAAGCCACCAACGATCTGAGCAAACAGGCCAGCAGCCTGCGAGAGGAGGTAGACAAGTTTCTGTCTTCGGTCAGAGCCGCGTAATACCGGCAACCTGACGAAGACCAGACTACTCCCCAAGACCCCGGCCGGTGTCCCCACCGGCCGGGGTTTCTATAATAGGCGGGCTGCTTCCCCAATCAATTCTTCCGCCAAATCATCCGCCGCTTCGCTGAGCAACTCTTCCATGCTGTCGCCATGCACCGCCTCGCGGCCGATCTCCAGCATCAGGGGCACGGCCAGAGGCGAAACCCGGTCCAGTTTACGGTGTTCGATACGGCCCTGCACCCGCGCCAGCATCTCGCCCAGGCGGCCAATGTCCAGCAACCCCGTGGCCGCGTCCGCTTGCGTCGCGCGTAGCAGAATGTGATCAGGTTCGTATTTGCGCAGCACGTCATAGATCAGGTCGGAGGAAAAGGTCATCTGCCGACCCGTCTTCTCCTGGCCCGGATGACGCCGGTCGATCAGGCCGGCGATCAAGGCCACATTCCGAAAGGTGCGCTTCATCAGGTTGGATTCAGCCAACCATTCCTCCAGATCATCGCCCAGCATATCCTCGCCGAACAGCGGGTTCACATCATCCACCTGATTCAGACTCCACACAGCCAGGGCGTATTCCGAGGCGACGAAACCAAATGGCCGGTATCCCGCCCGTTCCATACGCCGGGTCAACAGCATGCCCAGGGTCTGATGCGCCAGGCGCCCTTCGAAGGGATAGCAGACCAGATAATGCTTGCCGCCACGGGGGAAACCTTCGACCAGCAAGCCATCGGGTCCGGGCAGGATGGAGCGCCGGTGCTGCATGGCGAGCCAATCGCGAACCGGCGCCGGCAAGCGTTTTCGCGCCTCACCGTCGGCCAATAAATCGCGGACGCGGGCCGCCAGATAGGTTGAAAGCGGAAACTTGCCGCCGTAATAGGATGGCACCTTGGCCTCGACCCCCGCCGCGCGGCTGACCGTGGCGGTGGTCTCGCGCATACCCTCGAAGCGCAGGATTTCACCCGCAAAGGCAAAAGTGTCGCCGATAACCAGTTGATCGATGAACCATTCCTCGATCTGGCCCAGGTTGCGGCCCCGCTTCAGGCGCACCTTGATCATTGGCTCCTGCACGATGGTGCCCACGTTCAGGCGGTATTGCCGCGCCACCCGCGGCCCGCTGACATCATAGCGCCCCTCCCCGTCCCGGCTCAGTCGGGCATAGCGTTCGTACTGGCGCAGGGCATAGCCCCCGGTGGCAACATAATCGAGCACGCGGTCAAAGCTGTCCCGGCTCAGGGACGCATAGGGCGCGGCGCGGCGGACTTCAGCGTATAGGTCGTCGGCGCGAAACGGCCCGCCGCAGGCGGTGCCCAGGATATGTTGAGCCAGCACGTCGAGGCCGCCCCGGCGGGGCGGTTCACCATCCAATTCACCGTCCATCACCGCCTGCGCCGCGGCCTGGCATTCCAGCACTTCAAAGCGGTTGGAAGGTACCAGCAGGGCGCGGCTGGGTTCGTCCAGGCGGTGATTGGCCCGCCCGATCCGCTGTACCAGGCGGCTCAAGCCCTTGGGCGCGCCAACCTGGATAACCAGATCCACCGCGCCCCAGTCGATACCCAGATCCAGGGTCGAGGTACAGACCACCGCCCTTAGATCGCCGCGCACCATGGCAGCCTCCACCTTGCGGCGCTGGCCCACATCCAGCGAGCCGTGATGCAGCGCGATTGCCAGGCTGTCTTCGTTCAGGCGCCACAGGTGATTGAAAACCACCTCCGCCTGGGCCCTGGTATTGACGAAGACAAGTGTGGTTTGCTGCCCCCGAATGGCATCATAGACATCCGCCATGGCATGCAAGGTCATATGGCCGGCCCACGGCACCCGGGCCGAGGCCGCCATAACGTTGATTTCGGGCCGTGGACCGGGGCCACCATCCACCAACGCCACCGGTCCCGCACAATCAAGAAAACGCGCCATCTGCTCTGGCGCGGCCACCGTCGCGGAAAGACCGATCTGCCGGGCGGCGGGCGCCATGCCGGCCAGCCGCGCCAGGCCCAGGGCTAGTAGGTCGCCACGCTTATTGGCGGCAAGTGCATGCAGTTCGTCGATAACCACATAACGCAGCCGGGCAAAATACCTGGCCGCATCCCGGTACGATAAAAGCAGGGCCAGCTGTTCCGGCGTGGTCAACAAAATGTGCGGCGGATTGCGCCGCTGCCTCTGCCGCCTGGATTGCGGTGTATCCCCGGTCCGGCTTTCCACCCTGATCGGCACCGCCATCTCCGTTATGGGCACCTCCAGGTTACGGCGCACATCCACCGCCAGCGCCTTCAGGGGTGAAAGGTACAAGGTATGCAGGCGGCCCTCGGCCCAGGCCACCTCTTCGTCCCGCATCAGGTCGCACAAGCTGGGAAGAAAACCCGCCAAGGTCTTGCCGCCGCCCGTCGGCGCAGTCAACAGCACCGACTGTCCGGCTCCCGTACGTTGCAATACCGCCAATTGGTGGGGACGGGGCCGCCAACCGCGCGCAGCGAACCAATCCGCCAAGGGGGGCGGCAAATCAGGCTTTTGCGGGATCTCATCCATGGCGGAAAATATAACGCCCCTGGGCACAAAGAAATGCTTCAACGAACGGTTTCGCTTACTTGGGCAGCAAGTGCTTAACGTCTTATTTACCCAACTTCGGTTACTTTAATTGACTTCGCATTATTGCATTCCTGGGTGGGATGCCGAAAGCAGGAAGAGCAGCGGCAGGATAAATGGCATACAACCTGGAAAACTTGCAGGTCCAGTTGATCGAGGACAACCGCAACATGCGCGCCTTGGTCAAGGCGATGCTGAATGCCCTGGGCATGGCATCCGTCCGTGATCACGCCAATGGAGAGCAGGCTATTGAGGCCCTTGATGATTTTGTACCGGACCTAATTATCACCGACTGGATGATGGAGCCGGTGGACGGGCTGGAATACACCAAATTCATACGTGCTAACGTTGAGAGCCCGGACATCTTTATCCCGGTCATTCTGATGACCGGGCATACGGAAAAATGGCGCATTATGACCGCGCGGGACGCCGGCGTGAATGAGCTACTGGCGAAGCCCATTACAGCCAAGACCCTGTATGACCGTATTTTGGCGGTGATCGAAAAACCGCGGCCATTCGTGCGGACGAGATCCTTTTTTGGCCCCTGCCGCAGACGGGTCAATTGGAAAGACTACATGGGCCCCGAACGGCGCGCCCGGGCAGACAGCACAGCAGCACTTCTAGGTTTAGGCGGCCAGTCCAGCAGTAACGACGTCGATGATGTCGAACGCCTGTTAGAGATACTGTAACAGCGGCGCGAATGCCAATACGGGGAAACCCAAACAACTAGGAGAGCGGGACATGCCCAGAGCGGTACCTCAACAAAACGATGCGCCGCGCGGTGAACCGGGTGATTTTGAGGAAATCCAGGTGCCAAACAAGCTGATGGCGAAAGTCGGCCCCGGATTCGGCGCCGATCCGGCCGCCCTGGAACAGGCCGAGGCGATTGTCGAAAATTTGAAAGTCGGCTACGAAATGCGCCTGGAACAGGAAATCCAGGATCTGCTTATCAGCTTTCAGAAGATGAAGGAAACAGGCGTTTACGATCTTGATTTGCTGCACGACACGGTACACGAAATCCGCGGCGAGGCGGGCACTTTCGGCTATGATCTGGTCTCCGACATCGGCAAGTTATTGTGTGAACTACTCTCGCCCATGGGCGAGGTCAGCCAGGCTGACTCGCGCGCCATCCACACACACCTTAAGGCGATACAAACCGTCGTTTCCCAGAAAGTCAAAGGCAGCGGACCAAAGGTCGCGAAACAGATCATCAAGGGATTGACCACGATCGTCGAAAAGTCGCGCGATTAGTTCGCATTCGCCAATTCAGCCTCCAATTCATCGATACGCGCCCGCAAGGGGCGGACCAAATCGGCGATCTGCTCGTCCGTATATCGTTGCGCGATATGTTTTGAACAATTGATGTCCCAAGCCTCGACCGTGATGATAACCGCCGCCTCCACCGGCGCATCGTAGCTGGTATCGGCAAGTCTCCGCAAAAGCCCGGGATCATCGTCAACCACATGCGCCCGGCCCCAGATCTTGATCCGGCGACGGTTGGGGTAATCGATGAGAAAGAGCGAGATGCGATCGTTCTCCGTCAGATTGCCGACCGAGATATATTGCCGGTTACCGGCAAAATCGGCGAATGCCAGCGTATTCTCATCCAATACCTTGAGGAAACCCTTCGGCCCGCCACGGTGCTGCAGGCTGGGCTGGCCATGGGCGGAAGCAGTGGCCAAATAGAATGAATCCCGCTCCGCGATGAACGCCGCCAGATCATCGCTGACCAGCGTGCGCCAGCCGGCCTTTTCCTCCATTTTGGCATAACCGTCGCGGGAACCCTTGCGCCTCTGCACCGCCTTGACCGCCGGGCTGAAGGCGACGTCGGAACTGTATTGCGCGCTCATGCCGCCTTCTCCCCGCTCAGATGTCCCGTCTTGACCAACAGCGTGCAGCCATCCGTGCTGAACGGCGCATGCTTGCTGCCAGGCGGCAGACGCAGCCAGGTGCCTTTTGGATAACTGCCCTGTTCGTCCTGCAAGGTACCGTCAATGACCAGGACTTCCTCGCCACCCGGATGATCATGCGATGGATAGTGGACACCCGTCCGCCAACGCACCAGGCTGACCCGTTCATCGCCATATTGATGCAGCGGCCGCACCGACAAACCATCAACGGCGCCGGCCTGCCAGCCTTCATCCAGGTTGGTGTCGATACGCACGTAATCCTGGTCGGCGGCATCCATTTGCCACAGCTTGACGAAGATAATGCAGCCGTCCTTGGTGTGGGGGACATGGGCCGACCCCACCGGATTGCGCACATACATACCAGGTCCATAGTCGCCGCTTTCGTCGGAGAAAATGCCTTCCAGAACAAAAAATTCCTCGCCGCCGTCGTGGCTATGGCCAGGAAAATAGCTCTCCGCCGCGAAACCAACCACCGTGGTGGCCCGCCCGGACTCGGCGCCGTCCCGATCCAGCATGCGCCGCCTAACCCCATTGGCGCGGGTCTCGACCCACTCTTGCGCCTCCGTCTCGACAACCACGCGCTGGCTGAAATCCATGTTGATCCGCATGATCCTAGTCCCCATTTTCGGCTGCGTAGATGCGCTGCCTATCTATTGATAGATAGTCATTCAATATCCATCGTCAAGACCCCCATCAAAAGAACCCACGCTTTACTGAATTTTACGGGCCGGGAAATCTACGAGCCGGCCTCACCAACAACCCGCGCCTCGGCCATGCGGCGCAACTCGGCGCGCTGGATCTTGGTGCCGTTCGCACTTTGCGTCGTCGGGAATTCCTCCAAGGCAAAGATCCGCACCGGCGCCTTGAAACGGGCCAGGGTATCCAGGCAATGCTGCCGCAGCACATCTTCATCAAATGTCGCGCCCGCGTTCATGATCACGAAGCCGACCGCCCGCACCGCGCCCTCGGCGGTCGTGACCCCGACAACCTGGCAATCGCCAACACTGTCGTGGCCAATAATATGGGCCTCGATCTCCGCCGGACTGGTCAGGAAACCGCCCAGGCGCAGGACATCGCCCATGCGCTGGAGATAGAGGAAGCGGCCATCCTCGGTCAACTCACCCAAATCGCCGGAGCGCAGGAAACCGTCGTCAGTGAATTCCTCCGCCGTCGCCTGCGCGTTGAGATAATATTCCTTCATCAACGAAGGGCCCTTCAGCTCCAGCTCGCCAGCCTGGCCGGGGCCCAGCAGTTCGCCGCTTTCCGGGTCGCGCACACGGACTTCCGCCTTGGCGCTGATCGGCCTGCCGCCACCCGCGATGCGGTCCAGCAAGGGCAGCTCCACGGGCTGCAGGGCATAGAGCGCCTGAACTTCGCTCATCCCGTACAGGCCGACCATTTTGATACCACGCGCCTCGGCCCGGGCGGCAAGCTCGGCATAGTTGGTGGCGAAGGCGGCGCTGCCGACAAAGCGCACATTGGGCAATGGTTTATCCAGGGGCGAATTGTCCAGGATCGATTGGATCATATCGTCCGTGGCATTGAAATTGACCACGTTGTGCCGGGCCGCCAGCTCAACCGTTTCCAGGGGATCGAACGAGGCGGTCAATACGGTCGGCTGGGCCGAGGCGATACCGGCCATGATCTGGGTATAACCGAACACGCCGCACAACGGCATCATCTGCAACAGCGCGCCGTTGGAGGTGCTGTAGCCGAACCCGTCCGCCACCTCGCGGGCATGGCGCGACAGGCTGCCCTGGGTATGCAGCACGAACTTGGGCGCATTGGTTGTGCCCGAAGTAGTGAAGATATTGCAGCCCGCATCGGGGCTGGCATGATCATCGGCGTAGGGTTCGCACTGGATCAGCTCGTTGTAATCAAGGTGCCGGCAATGAGACACCGCATCCGGAATGGCCTCCACCTTCTGGCCTTCATCATAAAGTATCAACGTCTTCAGGCCAGCCAGGGCCGCCCCATCCGCATCCGCCAGCAGGCCGAGAAAATCGATTTCGCGGAAACCGGGCCACATAACCAGAACCTCCGCCCCGGAACGGCTGATGATGTCGGAAACCTCCGATGAGCGGAAGCGCGTGTTGACCGCCACCGCGATGGCGCCCAAACGGCAACAACCCAGACACAGGGCGAAATAGGCCGGACAATTGGGCAGCCACAAGGCGACCCTGTCGCCCGCACCGATGCCCAGATCCGCCAGCACCGTGGCGGCCCGGCGGCCCCTGTCGTCGACTTCGGCGAAACTGATGGGTTGGTCGTGATAGATAATCGCGGTGTCCGCCCCATGGTTGGCGGCCAGCTCTTCCAGCATTGCGGTAACGGTATCCATACGCGGTAACGACTCCCTACAAATATTCGATTGAGCTAGATCTCGCCCTTTACCTTGCGCATCAAGGTCTTCAGGTCCATGGGCACGATCGTTGTTTCACCAATCCGCTGATCGATCTCCTCGGAGGTCAGACGCCAGCTATCACCCTCGATCTCGGCGATAAAAATCTGCACGAATTTTCGATAGTTGCCCAGGGCGGCGGCAGCGCCGGCATGATCGGCCAATATGGCCAGGGCCAACTGGCTGGGTCCGCTGCCCTCGTAGCCCCATTCAAAGCCGGAGGCATGGAAATCACGCAGATCCAGACGCGCGTCCAGCGGTTGGTCATCTACCCTAACCGTAACCCGCTCGCCCTCGCGTATGCCGGTGTAAGTTTTCATGAGACGATCATAGTACATTTGCCGCGCTTCGTGCGAGCCCGTCTGGACCTTGGCCACTAAAATGGTCGACGGCAGCGGCGCGCGATGGATAAACTAACAACGGTGCTGGCGTCCTGGCTCGCAGCGATACCCGGCAACAGTATTTAGTGGAGGCGGCGATGAGCATGGGAGCCCAGACACTGACGGAACCGATCTGTGACGCGGTAACCCTGGATGTGGTGCTGGGCGCCTTACGCGCCACCCAGAGCGAGATGGAAGCCCTGATCGAGCGCACCGCCATGTCGCCCTTCATTCGCGAGAAGAAGGATTTTTTCGTAGCACTATTCGATGCCGACGGCGATCTGATCGTCGGGGCCTATCGGCCCAGCGCGGGCGACCCGGTGCGGCCCATTTTCGAACATTACCCGGTCGAGGACATGCGGCCGGGCGATCTGTATTGGTACAACGATTGTTACGGCTCCCATGGCTCGGTCTCCCATTCGCCGGATCAGGTCTTTTTGGCACCGGTTTTCGTTGACGGTCAATTGCTTGGCTTTGTGCAAAGCTGGGCCCACTTTGCCGATATCGGCGGCATGCGGCCGGGCTCGATCTCGCCGGATTGTGTCGATATCTTTCAGGAAGGCATCATCGTCCCCCCCGTGCGCCTGGCCCGGGAAGGCGAGGTCAACGAGGAACTACTGCGGTTTTTTTACCGCAACTCCCGCTTCCCCGACCTGATCAAGGGCGATACCCGCGCCTGCCTCGCAGCACTACGCCTGGGCGAGCGGCGGCTGGTGGAACTTGCCGGGCGTTTCGGATCGGAGGTGGTGGCGGATGCCTTCCGCCAGCTTGGTGCCCGCTCGGAACGGGCCGCCAAGGCACGGTTGGGCAAGATTATCCGCAATGGGCAGTATCGCTTTTCCGACGAAATCGAGACCGACGGCCAGGGCAATGGACCCTTTCGCATGGCGATGGAGCTGCGCGTTGGCGACAATGGCGTGGTGCTGGATTTCTCCGACAGCGACGATCAGGCGCCCGGTCCGATCAACTATCTGCTCAACCCGGCGGTACCGCGCGCCATGCTTTCGATGTATCTGTTGGCGGGCGATCCGACATTGCCCCTGAACAGCGGCGCCGGCAGGGCCGTCGACGAGGTCGTCCTGCGTCCGGGCAGCCTGCTGCAACCGCTTTGGCCCGCGCCCTTGGGCCAGCGGGGTTTGACGATGATGCGACTGCTGAGCGCCACCATGGGTTTGATCAACGCCGCCGGAGGGGAATCAACGGCGGCGAACTGCCCCTATGTGATCTATTTCGCGCGCGGCCTGGATGCGAGTGGCGAACCGTTCCTGCTGACCGACGGCGTCGGCGTCGGCTATGGCGCCCGGCCCTTCGCCGACGGCATAGATGCGGTCTATTACATCGCCCAGGAAAATTATCCGGTTGAGTTGATGGAGCATACCTTTCCCGTACGCATTCGCAGCTATGGCATTCATCGCGATTCAGGCGGGCCGGGCCGCTGGCGGGGCGGCTGCGGGGTGATACGCGAGATCGAGGTATTGGCGGAAAAGGCAACCATCGCGGTCCGGGTCGATGGCGCCGATAGTCCGGCCTGGGGGGTCGGCGGCGGCATCAACGGCGGTGCCGGGCGGGCCATCGTCAATCCAGGCAGGCCGGACGAAAGACAGCTTGACCCCCTGAGTGATGGTAACGAACTATTCCGGGGCGATGTCATGCGCCTGGAAACAGGCGGCGGCGGCGGTTGGGGGCATCCCTTTGACAGGCCCTCCAAACAGGTACTGGCCGATGTGCGCGGCGGCTTTGTCAGTCAGGCAAAGGCGGAAGCGCAATATGGCGTTGTTTTGACCCCCGATGGGTTGGCGGTGGAGGCGGCGACGACGGAAGCCCGGCGCCGGGAGCGCCCAGCCGTCGACGGCCTGTTCCATCGTGGCGGCTATCGGGACGAGCTGACGTGAGCGCAGCAATGGAAACAAATACGCTGCGTTTCGCCATCGCCGTCGATACCGGCGGAACCTTTACCGATGTGACGCTGTTTGATCGCCAGACGGGGCAAAGCTGGACCGCCAAGGCGCCATCGACGCCAGCCGATCCATCCATCGGCTTCATGGACGGTATCGCCTCCGCCCTGACGCAGGCGGAATTGACGCCGGAAGATCTGGCGCAGGTCTTTCACGGCACCACCGTGGCCACCAATCTGATCCTGGAGGGCAAGGGCGCCAAGGTGGCGCTGCTGACCACCGCCGGCTTTCAGCATGTTCTGGAAATCGGCCGGCAGGATATTCCCCGCAACGCCAATATGTTCGCCTGGGTGAAACCAAAGCGGCCCGTCCCCCCCGAACAGGTTTTCGAGGTCCCCGAACGACTTGACCTCGATGGCAATGTTCTGGAGGCGCTGGACACCGAAGCAGTACGCCGCATTGCCCGGAACCTGCGCGCCCAAGGCATCGACGCCATCGCAATTTGCTTCCTGCATAGTTTCACCGAACCGAAACATGAACGCCAAACCCGCGAGATTATCCTGGAGGAGCATCCGGGCACCCTGGTCTCGCTGTCGTCCGAGGTGTTGCGGGTGTTCCGGGAATACGAACGCAGTATGGCCACGGCCTTGAATGTCTATGTCATGCAGGCGGTGACACAGTATGTCGCCAACCTGCAAGAACGCCTGACGGGCGTAGGCGCGGCGGCACCGCTGTTGATCATGAAATCCAATGGCGGCGTGGTCAGCGCGGCGGAGGTCCAGCGGGTACCGGCGCATACCGCCCTGTCCGGACCCGCCGCCGGCGTGGTCGGCGCAAGGTTCGTGGGCGCTGCTGCCGGTTTTGACGATGTTATCGGCATCGACATTGGCGGCACCTCGGCTGATATCTGCCTGGTCAAGGACGGCCAGCATACGGTCAGCGGCAATGGCAAGGTGGGCGGCTGGCCCCTGCCCTTTCCCATGCTTGATATCCACACGGTGGGCACCGGCGGCGGCTCCATCGCCTCGGTCAGCGACGACGGCGCCCTGACCGTTGGCCCGGCCAGCGCCGGCGCGGTGCCCGGCCCGGCCTGCTATGGGCGGGGCGGCGGCGCGGCCACGGTCACGGATGCACATCTGGTGCTGGGGCATGTACCGCCCTATCTGCTGGGCGGCGGCATGCAACTGGATGTCGAGGCCGCGCGCCAGGCCATCAAGACAGATGTGGCGCAACCGCTGGGCCTGGAAGTCGAGGCGGCGGCCAGGGGCGTCATCGCCATCAGCAACAACGATATGGTGGGCGCGATCCGGGTGATCTCGATTGAGCGCGGCCATGATCCGCGCGACTTTGCCCTGGTGGCCTTTGGCGGCGCCGGCCCCCTGCATGGCTTCGCCCTGGCCGAGCTGTTGGGCACACGCACGGTGATCGTACCGCCGCATCCGGGCGTACTCTCCGCGCTAGGTCTTTTGGTTTCGCAACTGCGCACGGACTATGCGCGCACCTGCCTACAAACCCCGCCCGACTATAACGTGGCGCAAATCGCCGCGACATTTGGCGAATTGGAGGCGGACGCAGAGGCCTGGTTCGAGCGTGAACGGGTGCCGCCCTCGGCCCGCAAACTCAGCCGCCATGCCAGCCTGCGTTACCGTCACCAGGGTTTCGAGCTTAGGCTGCCGTGGGCGGGCGACACGGTCGACGGCCCGGCCACCGAGGCAACCTTGGAAGCCTTCCACGCCCTGCACGAACAGCTCTATACCTTTGCCCAGCGTGACACGCCGGTGGAGATCGTCACCCTGCATGTGGTCGCCGAAGGTCACTTCGATCAGATTGAGCCATCTGTTTGGCCCCCGGGCGGATCGCTGTCCGAGGCCGTGATCGATCATCTGCCGGTCAGTTTCGAGGCTGGGCGCCAGACCGTACCGGTCTATGACCGCATGAAGCTTGGCGCGGGAGCGGAATTTGCAGGACCCGGCCTGATCGTCCAGCTGGATAGCACCACCCTGATACCCGAGGGTCACCAGGTAAGTTGTGACCGCTACGGCAACCTCATCATCGCCGCCGGTTAGACGGGTTAGGCGTTTTCACCATGCCGCCTCGAGCAGGCGCAAGGCATCGGCGATCTGAGCCTCGGCTGAGCGCGCACCGGCGTTGGCGTTGAAGTTCTTCACTGTTTCGCCGGCGATCGCCGCCAATCCGTCCCTTGGAATATCCAATTGCCGCAACTGTGTGGGCATGCCGGTGCGGCTGTATATGGCTTCCAGGGCATCGGCTACCGCAAAAGCAGCTTCCTTGCCGTCCATGCCGTCGCGCCAGACGTCGAGGGCCTCGGCCACCCGCCGGGCCGCCGCCAGGTCGACCGTTTCCGCCAAGCGCATGGCCGTGGCATGCACCACCGAGGTCGCCTCACCCTGCCCGACGTTTGGATAAAGGATGTGCAGCGCGGTCGAGACCGCGTAATTGCCCGAGAAGGCACCGCCCCGAAATCTTGGCGCACCGTCGTCCTCGGCCCGGTTTTGCAGCAAAGCCGCGATCGCCAGATCAGTGCGCAGGGCGGGGTTGTCGAGTTCGTCCATCAGCCGGACATAGGCATTGTGGGCCAGGTCAAAGGCATGGCTTTGATCACCATCCGACAGTGGGTTGGCGCCAAGTTGCGACAGCGCGCCGATCAGTCCCGCGAACACCGTGGTCGCGGTGGACCGGATCAGCTCCGGCGGCGCGCTTAACAACGCCACATCATCAAGGAAAATAGCCTGGGGCCGGGTCTTGGGGTCGAAATACTCCATCCGGTGGTCCAGGTCTGGATTTTTCAAGCCCGTGCCGGCCCGGTTCATGGCCGAGGTCGGCGTCGTAGGAATATTGATGATGGCCGGCTTCGGCGCCATCAGGCGGGGACTGTAGGCGGGCTTGCCCTCTGGGTATTGCGTCATGATCTCGAACGGATCGCCGTCCTCGGCCATGAAAATAGCCACCGCCCTGGCTGCGACAATGACACTGCCGCCGCCGACCGGGATCAGCAGATCTGCCCGGGCCTCTGTCGCGGCATCGGTGGCGGCACTCACCGAAGCATAGGTGGAATCCTTTTCGATGCCATCGAATACACCAGCGAATTGCTCGCCCAGAGCGGCTTCGATGCGCCGCACCGTATCGGTTCGCCGGTTGACGGAGGGCGAACAGACGACGAAGGCCCGCTTTGCAGACACACGGGCGATGGCCGCCTGCAAATTGTTTTCAATGGCATCGGCGCCAGCGAACAAGCGCCACGGATAGCTGGCTGCCTTGAAGCTCATCTTAGGCGTATTCCTTCAGGGTCCGCCGGGCCACGACCATGCGGTGAACTTCCGTGGGGCCTTCGTAAATCCGCGTCAGGCGCAGACGTTGCGACATAATGGCAAAGGGTAGCTCCCGCGACATGCCCATGGCGCCAAAACTTTGCATGGCATTGTCGAGGACTTCCGTGGCCATTTCCGTGGCGAAGACCTTGATCATCGAAGCGGCGGTACGGATATCCTCGCCGCGCTCCTGCTTCTCGGCTGCATCCATGACCATCAGTCGGGTGGCATGGATCTTGGTGGCGGCATCCGCGATCCACCATTGGATCGCCTGCCGGTCGGAAAGCTGCACCCCAAAGGTTTCTCGCTGTTGGGTATGTTCGCACATCATTTTCAGCGCCCGCTCGGCCATGCCGACACACATAGCCCCCATTTCCAAACGGCGCACGGTCAGGCGCTTTTGCATGGGCGCAAAGCCCTGGCCGACCTCGCCCAGAACCTGGCTGTCCTTGAGGCGAAGATCATCCATGATCAATTCATAAGTACGGGCCCCGCCCAGCATGGGGATCTCCCGCTCGATGATAAATCCAGGTGTGCCTTGTTCGACGATAAAGGCGGTGATGCCACCGCGCGCGCCCTTTTCCGGATCCGTCACGGCCATCAGGATGATGAAATCGGAACTGGGTACGTTAGAGACCCAGATCTTGCGTCCGTTGATCACCCATTCGTCGCCGTCACGCACGGCCATGGTCTTCATCTGCGCCGGGTCGCCGCCCGCGCCGGGTTCGGATATGGCAATGCAGGACTTCATCTCGCCCTGGGCATAGGGCTGCATATATTTCGTCTTCTGTTCTGGCGATGCCACGGCCTGGAGCATGTGCAGGTTGGGCGAGTCGGGGGGAAAGATAAACGGCGTCACCGTGCTTTTCAGCTTCTCCTGGATGGCCAGCATGACGGGAGTAGGCAGATTGGCACCGCCGAATTCCTCCGGCGCATCAAGGGCCCACAGACCCAGTTCCTTGCACTGGGCCAACAGCGGCGCTTCCTCCTCCTTGGTCAGGGAATGGGGTTCCCCCGCCGCCTCCCGTGCCATGACCGCCCTTTCCAGGGGCATCAATTCGTTTTCGACAAACTTCTCGACCAGCTCGATGATCATCCGCTCTTCGTCGGCGAATTGAATTGTCATGGCGATATATCCTTTTGGCTTCTTTTGGGGCCCTCTTTTATACGGGCACCTCGATCCGTCCTTCCATATAAAAAGCACAGCGCCCCGTAAGAATTACCCGCTCACCAAGCAGACGGCAGCCGATATCGCCGCCTCGGGCCGAGATCTGCCGCGCCACCAGATCGCTCTTGTCCAGGCGGTTGGCCCAATAGGGCGCCAGGGTGCAATGGGCCGAACCGGTGACCGGATCCTCATCAATGCCCGACAGGGGCGCGAAGAAGCGCGAGACGAAATCGACCTTGTCGCCCGGCGCCGTGGCGATCACGTTCGCGCCCAGGCTGGAGAAGGATGGCGCCAGGGCGGCGACCTGCGCCTCGGTTTCGAACACCAGCATGAAATAGGGCGCACCATGCATTTTGCGGACCGGCAGGCATTCTTGCGGCGTCGCGCCCATGGCGGATAGCAGGGCCGGCTCGGGCTCAACTGCCGCAAGAGGCGCCAGAACGGGAAAATCCATGGCCAAATCGCCACCGGCCCGCTGCACCTGAAGGGTGCCGGAACGGGTTTCGAAGCTAACGCCGTCACGCTCAGGCGACAGGCGGTTCAAGATCAGATGCCCCGTTGCCAAAGTGGCATGACCGCACAAATCCACCTCCACCGCCGGGGTGAACCAGCGCAGGTGAAAGCCATCGCCTTCCGGCACGATAAAGGCCGTCTCGGAAAGGTTGTTCTCCATGGCAACGGCTTGCAGCACATCGTCGGCCAGCCAGGCATCCAGCGGACAGACCGCCGCCGGATTGCCCTGAAACGGCGAATTGGTGAATGCATCAATCTGATAAATGGGTATCTGCACGATATTACCCTTCCAAAAAAAGCGTTTTCGATTATCGCCACCAGAACGGTTTGCCACATTCCCATGTCACATCTTCGCGGTGCAAGCCGATATCGTCGAGCATGCGCGCATCCAAGGTGGCCAAATGGCGGCGCTGGCGGTACCGGTCGGACCAGGATTTCAATACGGATACGCAGGCGGCCAGGCTAATCGAACCGATAAAGCCCCCGGCGAAGGCAGCTCTCATTGAACCCCATGATTTTGATATTGTCATCATATTGCTCCCGTTTTCAAGCATTGATCCATAATTGAACTTATTGAAGCTATATGATTGACACCTCAATAGATGTCAATTATGATATTGACACCATGACAATTTATCAGCCAGACATCTCAGGCCGCACCGGACCAAAGTACCGCGCCATCGCCCAGGTCATTGGCGAAGACATCGCCTCGGGGCATTTGCCGCCAGGCACCCGCTTGCCGCCGCACCGCGACCTCGCCTGGCGCCTGGGCGTTACCGTTGGCACCATCAGCCGGGCCTATAAGGAAGCCGCCCGGCTGAACCTGGTCGGCGGCGAGGTTGGGCGCGGCACCTATGTCCAGGACCCGGACGACACGGGCCCCATCAGCCTCGTGCGGCCCCATGATCACCTGATCGAAATGACCCAGAACAGCCCGCCCCTGGGACCCCATGGCGCCGCCCTGGCGGATAGCCTGCGCAACCTGGCGGACTCTCGAAACGGCAATGCCCTGTTGGGTTACAACAGCGAGATCGGGCCGGAACCACATCGCCAGGCCGGGGCGGATTGGCTGGCCAGAGTAGGTCTGGACGTTGGCGCCGACGAGGTCATCCTGATGGGCGGTACGCAATTGGCCCTGCTATCATCCCTGATGGCGTTCACCCGCGCCCATGAACCGGTGATGCTGGAAAGCCTGACCTACAGCCAACTTATTGACGGCGTGCATTTCACGGAACGCCAGCCGGTACCCGTGGCCATTGATGATGAAGGCATTGAACCGGCGGCTTTGGATGCGGCCTGCACCGCATCGGGGGCGAAAGTGCTGTTCCTGGTGCCGACCCTGCAAAATCCCACTAACGCCGTGATGTCCCTGGAACGCCGCAAGGCCATTGTCGAGGTCGCCCGGCGCCACGACCTGTTGTTGGTTGAGGACGATGTCTATGGCTATGTCATTCAAGATCCGCCGCCGCCCATCGCTACCCTGGCGCCGGAGCGCACGGTGTACATTACCTCGGCCTCGAAATGCCTGGCACCGGGCCTTCGGGTGTCCTGGATCACCGGGCCGAGGCAGCATCTGCTGCGCCTGGGGGAAGCCGCCCGCATCGTCACGGTGACCCAGCCCGCCCTGACCGGCGCCGTGGTCACGCAATGGATCAACGATGGCCGGGCGGAAGAGCTACTAGAATGGCAACGCCGGGAAACGGCGGCACGGTATGAAATCGCGGCAAAGCATTTGGCGGGCCTGAATTGGCGTGGACACGAAGCCGCATTGCATGTCTGGTTGACACTGCCGGCACCCTGGCGGGCCGACGATTTCACCGCCGCCGCGCGTCAGGATGGCATCGCCATTTCACCCCTGGCCCCCTTTGCCGTCGGCAGGGAGGAAGCGGAACAAGCGGTGCGCATTACCCTGAGCCAGCCGCCCGACCGCGCCACCCTGAGCCGGGCCCTGTCCGGCCTGCGCGACATACTGGAGCGTGGCCCGAACCGGCCCCGGGCGATTATCTAAATCGCTTCCAGATTATTCGATGATGATCCGGGCCTTGATGCCATCGGACAGAATCTGTTGCAGGACCTTGTCCGCCGCCTCGACGGAGAACATCGGGCCCATGCGGACGCGGAACATCTCCTGACCTTTGATGAAGACGTTGATAATGGAGGACGGGCCGATATAGGCCAAGCGCGCCCGCAGCTTGTTGGCATTCTCGGCCCAGGCAAAGGAGCCGGCCTGAATGAAGATTGACGACGGCCCAACCGGTTGCTGGGTCACTTGGACGGCGCCCGGGTTAGCTGCTCCAATGGGGCCGGCATTGGCGACGCGCACGGGCGCGGAACTGCCCGCCGCCGACGACCGCGCCTGCTTCACGCCCGGCGGCGGCGCCAATGTTTGTGCGCTGACGCCCTCCCTGGGCAAGGCCGGCAGAGCGGTTTTCTGCTCCACCGGGGTGGCGACGCGTTTCGCAATTCTTTGCGGCCCACCCTGATCAAGTATGGTCACTCGCACTTTGGCGGTGCCTTGTTTTTGAAAGCCCAAAAGCTGCGCGGCGCGGCGGGAGACATCGATGATGCGGCCATTGACGAAGGGGCCCCGGTCGTTGACGCGCAGGACCAGCGAACGGCCATTGCCCAAATTCGTCACCCGCACCCGCACCGGCATGGGCAGCGTTTTGTGCGCCGCCGTCAGGGCGTTCATATCGTAGATTTCACCATTGGCGGTGCGCCGACCATGGAATTTCTGCCCGTACCACGAGGCAATGCCGGTTCTGTTGTACTGGGCATCCTCCTTGGGATAATACCAAACCCCCATGACCTGATAGGGCTTGCCGACTTTGTAGACACCGGCATTGGCGCTTGGCTGCTCCGCCGTGGCACGCTGTATTTTCTTGGCCACATGCAGGGCCAGCTGGCTCTCGGCACAGGCCGCCAGGGACAGCCCGGCGAAAGCGCAGAGGAAGAGTCGACCCATAAAGCGATATGCGGCCAGCGAGGTCATTATTGGGCGCCAATGCCGTCAGAGAGCAAACCCACGGCCAGGGCAAAATAGGTGGAGCGGTTCCATTTCAATGTCGTGCGGTAGTTGTTGTAGACCATATAGGCTGGCGACATCTTGCCTTTTTCGGGCAATACGATGGAGGCATTCAGTTGACGCGTCGGCAGGTCGGTGCCATCGGCCCGACGCACGCCGAGGGCCTGCCAGCCGGCAATCGGCTTCCTGACTTTCAGATCTGCCATGGCACGGTCAAAATTGTCAGGCAGGCGCACTTCGCGGCCCCAGGTCTGATCCGCCCGCCAGCCCGACTTGGCCAGATAGTTGGCGGCGGAGGCGAAAACATCCTCCCGCGTGGTCCAGATATCGCGCCGGCCATCGCCATTGTAATCGATGGCATGGGCCAGGAACGAAGACGGCATGAACTGGCATTGCCCCATGGCGCCGGCCCAGGAACCGACCATGGCCTTGGCGGTTATATGGCCTTCGTTGATAATGCGCAGGGCGTTATGCAGCTCCTTGCGGAAATAAGCGCTGCGCCGGCCATCGTAGGCCAGGGTAACCAAGGCTGGAACAACCTTGAAGCCGCCCGTAACCCGGCCGAAATCCGTCTCGATACCCCACAGGGCGACGATAAAGCGGGGCTGCACGCCGATCTTGCTACCGATCTCCTGCAACAGGGCCCGGTTCTCGGCCAGCTTGCGCCGGCCCTTCTTGATCCGCGAGAGGGGCACCACCCGGTCGCGGTATTGGATGTATGTCAGGGTGAATTCCGGCTGCTTGCGGTCCAGTTCAACTACCCTGGGGATCAGAGATACCCCGTTCAGAGCGCCGTCAAGGGTCGCCGCCGAAATGCCGCGCCCCTCGGCCTCGGCACGGAATTCCTGCAACCAGGTTTGAAACTCATCCGCAGCCGCAGATCCAGTCCACAGGAACAGAGCAGAGACAAGCAGCAAAAAACGAGGCAACATCAGCACGAACATCCCTTCATTATGCAAATTCGCCAACAAATTCTCTGGCCCGCTTGTGCCATGACGGCGCGGCCACGGCAAGCCGCCACCTCACGCCAAATCAGGTGCCGCTGCCCTTTTCAGCAGCGGCGGTAAAAGCATCGATGCCGATGGCCGCGCGGAAGTCAGCGGTGTCCGCCGCTTTTTTCTCTTCCAGGGGGATACCGGTCGAATCGGCCACTCGGTCGATGGCGTTGAATAGCGCCGCCACCGCCGCCGCATCGGTCAGCGCCGCCCCTCCCATGGCCTCTGCTATGGCCATCCGTGCCGCCGCCAGTTCCGCCGCATCTTCGCCCAGTACCGCCGTTGCGAAACGGACCAGCATGGCGCCATTGTCGACGCCGCCGTCATCATCCGCGCCATCGCCCGTGACGATCGAGAGATCCCACTCATTACCTTCGTTTTGGCCGCTCGCACGGAGCAGCTCTGTATGCCAGGTGGTTCAGTAAAGGCACTGGTTCAGGGCGGACACCCTTCCCGCCACCAGCTCGATCTGGGCATGATTAATGGCCCGGTATTCGTTGTCAAAATCCATCATCGCCTGGGGCGGGATATATTGATTGGCGACCAGATCGAAAAAGCCTTTGACCGCCGAGGGCACCAGGCTCATGGCCTGAAAAATATGCGCCGCCTGCATCCGCCCGGCATATAAATCCTCGTCCTCGGTGCCGACGGCGTCCTGTGGCGCAAGGGTATGCACCCAGGCCAGTTTTCGGCTGGCGGCCACGGGTCGGTGCCGGCTTGGCTCTCCCGGTTGCGCCACGGGCAGCGGCCAGGGATCCAAGCCAAGGCCCTTGGTGAAGGTGTCGACGGCGACCACATTGGCGATCACGCCAACGGTATCCACATAACGCCCCTCGACCATGCCTTTTTCTGCCAGACCTTGAAACCAGGCGCGGCTAAGGCGGCCCGGATCGGTGCGGATGCGATGGATTTGCTCGACCTCCAGGTCAGATAGCTGCCCCAGATGATCGTGCTGGCCCTGCACCATTTCCGGCGACAGGGCATCCTTGCGCTCCCTGCATAGCCGGCAATCCTGGGCATGGCGCGCCTCCGCCGCGATGGCGATACGCTCCGCCCCGCTCAGCCAGGTGCTCGGCTGGGCCAACTTTTCCCAGGTCCGCGTCTGGGCGGCGGTAATATCGTCGCGCACCGGCCAGGGTAAATCTTGATAGCTGATTTCAGTCATCTGCGTTCCAATTTGACGATGTTTGCCAGAGTATACTTGCATTCCAGGGCGGATGGGTGAAATCTGTGTCAGATCAAATTTTTGGGAGGAGAAAATAATGACCTTGGTCCTGAGCAGCCAAAGCTTCAACGACGGCGATTATCTTGGCAACGACCATATTCTGTCCGAGGCCTTCGGCTTCGGTTGCGCCGGCGGCAACCAATCGCCACAATTTTCCTGGTCCGGCGTGCCCGAGGGCACGAAAAGTTTCGCCC
>CAYWYB010000017.1:0-6147 GCA_964462145.1 uncultured Rhodospirillaceae bacterium | reverse complement strand
ATTGGGTGGCGGTTAATATTCCCGCCAATGTGACCGAGCTGGCACTTGGCGCCGGTAGCGGCGGCGGCATGCCCGACGGCACCTTGCAGACCCGCACCGATTTTGGCGCCCCCGGCTATGGCGGCCCCTGCCCGCCCGAAGGCGATCATCCGCACCGTTATCTTTTCACCCTGCATGCTGTCGGCCTGGACGCTTTGCCCGTGGAAGCGGACACCTCCGCCGCCGTGGTCGGCTTTATGCTGCACTTCAACACCATCGAAAAAGCCGCCCTGATGGGATTGTACAAGCGCTAGGACAGAACAAGACTCGGATGCGGAAGAATTTCCCCGCCCTTATAACTGCGCCGCTTCAGGCGGTACGGATCTGGGCGAGGAAATTGTCCATCGATTGTTGCAAGGTTACCGATTGCTCCGACAGTTCGGATGTCGCGGAGAGGACTTCCTTGGCCGAAACACCGGTTTCATCGACGGCAGCGTGAACGCTGTTGATGCTGCTCGATACGTCCCGGGTGCCCTCCGCGACCTGCTGGATGTTGCGGGAAATCTCGACGGTGGCGGCGGATTGCTGTTCCACCGCCGCGGCAATTGATGTGGCGGTCTGTCCCAGCACCTCCAATGCCTCGCGGATATCCGTGATCGCCATGACGGAGTCTTGCGTCGCCAATTGCATGGACGAAATCTGAGCATCGATTTCCTCCGTGGCCTTAGCGGTTTGCGTGGCCAAGGATTTCACTTCGCTGGCGACCACGGCGAAGCCCTTGCCGGCATCGCCGGCGCGGGCCGCCTCGATAGTGGCGTTAAGCGCCAGCAGGTTGGTCTGCTCGGCTATCTCATTGATCCAACTGACCACTTCGCCGATGCTCTTGCTGGTCTCGGCCAAATTACCAATCGTCATTGCGGCCCGGTCGGCGGTGACTTCGGCATTCGAGGTTCCCTCGCTGGCATCTTGCACCTGACGGCTGATTTCAACAATCGAGCTGGATAATTCCTCGGCCGAGGCGGCCACGGTCTCGACATTATTCGACGCCGCATCAGTGGCGTTGGTCGCGGCATCAGAGTGCACACCGGCCGATGCGGCGGTCTTGGACATGCCGCCGGCGGTGGCCTGCATCTGAACCGAAGCGCCAGCAATGGCTTCCACGACGGTCTTTACGCTGCTCTCCAGTTCATCCGCCAATTTCAGCCGGGCCCGGCTCGTCTTTTCTTCGGCCCGCGCATTGGTTTGCTCGTGCTCGGCAAGCGCCTGCTTCACTTCTTCCACCAAACTGAGGCGGAAATCGGATAGAGCCACGGCGACAACACCGAACTCATCTGAACGGGCAACATCCAGTCGCATGGCGGTCGTTTCGTCCTTTTTTGCAACGATCTCGATATCATGGAGAAGGCCATCAAGGCTTGAACTGATCAGGCGGAACAAATAAATGGCGGCGCCCAGGGCGATGGTCACGGCAATTATGGTGAGAATAACGACAAACCGGATAAGTTCGCCATTGGCGCTTTCAACCCAGGTCGCGCGGTGATTAAGACCGGTTAAGGCTTCGCCGGTAAGGGCTTGAACGGAAATCACCAGTTCGTCGAGGGAATCGGCTATTGTTGCGGCAACCGCATCGAAGTCAGCCATCATCTTGTTGCCGCCCGCCGGACCTTCCTCGATATAGGCTTGCGCCATGCGCTGGCCGGTTTCATAAAACGGCGGAAATGCGGCCTCCACTTTATCTAGCGACGCAACAACTTCGTGCAGTCCGAGACTGCTGGCCAATAGTTTTGCCTCGGCCAGATCAGCGGAGAATTTCTTAGCATTCGCTTTGGCCTCGTCAAAACCATCATTGAGCCCGTCGAGTCCACGAGTGGCTGATATATCCGTCAACCATTGCCAAACTTGAAAAACATCGCTCTTTACAGCCCCGACGCTCAACATCAGCGGCAACCAGGATTGGGAGACATTGTTCGCCTCGGCTTTCAATTGCCTTAGCTGCGGTGATTGAGAACTGAGCTGGACGTAGGTCAACCCGGTTATGCCCCAGAGAATAAGAACCAACAAACCGAGCGCGGCGATCAATTTGGATTTTATTGTCATTTTTTTGTTCCAATTTCCCGAAATTGAAGGTGATTTGAAACAATTTTGACATAACAATGCCTTATATTCCGTTAACCTAATATTTTAGATTGATTATAATGAACGGAGCTTTCTGATTTACCGCGGTCCTAGGCGCTGGTTCAAACCTTGCCGCATTCGATGAGAGCTGTATCGAAGATCGCCATGGCGGCATCGATTTCGTCCCGGCTGACGGTCAGGGGCGGCGCAATGCGAAAGATGCCGGCGGATGAAGGCCGGCTGATATTCAGGCAGGCGCCCAGTTCCAGGCAGCGGCGGCTGATTGCCATGCCGATTTCCGGCGCCGGTATCTTGCTCTGCCGGTCGCCGACCATTTCAACGCCCTGTAACAGACCCCGCCCGCGCACATCACCAATCACCGGATGGCGCTGTTGCAGGGCAGTAAGCTGCTCTCTCAGATAGCCGCCCAGCTCACCAGCACGTTCGGCCAGATTGTCGCGCCGAACGATTTCCACCACCTTGGCCCCCACCGCCGCCGGCAGCGGATCAGCGGCATGGGTAGTGTAAAAAAGAAAACCCTTGGCATGGCAGTCCTGCTCTATCGCGGCGGAAGTTATCGTTGCCGAAAGCGGCAGGCCGGCACCAAGGGTTTTTGATAATGTAAGAATATCCGGCGTCACGCCTTCACGCTGAAAGGCAAAATTATCGCCGGTCCGGCCCATGCCGGTCTGCGCCTCGTCCAGGATCAGCAACATGCCTCGTTCATGGGCCTTGTCGCGCAGGGCGGCCAAATAGCCCTCGGGCAGTTCGATAATACCGCCGGAACTCAAAATCGGCTCGACAATCACAGCTGCCAGCTGGCCCGTACTTTGCCTGTCGATCATCTCCCAGCCGAATTCGAACTCAGCGCGCCAGTCATAGCCGCCATCCCGGTTGAAGGGCGAGCGATAGGCATGCGGCGTCGGCAGGGTCAAAACCCCCGGCAAGGTCGGTCCGTGGCCACGGCGGCCGCCGGAATAGGTCGCCGCCGCCGCGCCGCTTGTCATGCCGTGCCACGAGCGGTCAAAGGCAACCACTTCGAAACCGCCCGTGTAGGTCTTGGCGATACGCAGCGCGGCTTCATTGGATTCGCCCCCCGTCGACAGCGGCAAGACCCGGTCCAGACCAGCGGGCAGCATATCGCTCAAGGCATCGGCGAAGGCGATCACCGGGTCCGAGAGAAAGCCACCATGCAGGTGATCCAGATTGGCGGCCATGTCCTGAATGACATCGACAATTTCCACATGGCCATGGCCCAGAACCGCACTCATCTGACCAGAGGTGAAATCAAGGATGGCGCGGCCATCGCCGTCATAAATATAGGAACCCTTGGCCCGGCTGATGCGCGGTTCGGCGAAATCCCCGCCATAGCGGAAAACCTTGCCTGCGGGAGACTCACTCATTGGGCCGCTCGATGGCATAAAGCGACAATTCAAAAGTCTCGCGCCGGGCTATCGACCAGCGCTGAATTGTCTCCGTGTAACTCATGCCGCAGCATTCCATGACCCGCCAGGATGGTTCGTTATCAGGCCGGCAGGCCGCGACCACCCGTCGCATCTCCAAGGCATCGAAAGCAACTGCGATCATCACGGCGGCGGCTTCCCGGGCATAGCCGCGGCCCTGATAGGGCCGCCCCACCCAATAGCCGATCTCGCCCTCGTCCGTGCCGTTGCGGGTCAGCGAGATGATGCCGACCAGATCGCCGCTGGTCCGCGCCACCAGGGCAAAGAAAAAGCGCCGCTGCGATGACATTTCGCCCTGGGCCCAGGCGACGAAATCGCGGGCCATGGTGCGATCATAGGGGTGTGGAATATCCAGGGTCCAGCGGGCTACTTCCCAATCACCGGCTAGTTCCGAGACTTTTGGCGCATCGGTCAGCTCAAGCGGGCGCAAAACCAGGTTTTCGCTGCGCAAGGGCGGGCGGAAGGGCAGGCGATGGTGGCGAAGCAACGACATCGCCTATCCTTACAACAGATCGCGCAACATGGCGACCAGGGGCCGGTCGGCGGGGGGCATGGGCAGATCCCCCATGCGCATAGGATGCAGCCATTTCAGCGCCTGGCCTTCCGTCGGGCGCACGCTGCCCTGCCAGACCCGGCAGACAAAAAGCGGCATCAGCAGATGAAAATCCTCGTAGGCGTGGGAGGCAAAGGTAAACGGCGCCAGACAGGACTGGGCGACATCGATATCCAGCTCTTCCTTCAACTCGCGGATCAGGCATTGCTCCAGGGTTTCATCGCCCTCCACCTTGCCGCCGGGAAATTCCCATAGCCCGGCCATGGCTTTGCCCTCGGGCCGTTGCTGGACCAGCACCCGGCCATCAATATCCACCAACGCCGCTGCGGCGACCAGCAGCATCAGGAACGATAGTCGGCGTTGATCGCGATATAGCCATGCGTCAGATCGCAGGTCCAGACCGTGGCCTTGCCCCGGCCCACACCTACGTCGACGGCAATATCGATCATCCGCCCCTTCATGTGGGGGACCACCTGTTCCTCGCGGTAATCGGGATGCGGATGGCCGGCCTCGGCAATGACCACGCCGCCGATGGTGATTGAAAGGCGGTCGCGGTCGGCCTTTTCCCCGGCCCGGCCCACGGCCATAATGATACGGCCCCAATTGGCATCCTCGCCGGCGATAGCCGTCTTGACCAGGGGCGAATTGGCGATGGTCATGGCGATGCCCCGCGCCGCCTTGGCCGAGGCCGCGCCGGAGACCGAAATGGTAATGAATTTCGAAGCACCCTCGCCGTCACCGACGATCTGTTTCGCCAGATCCTGCATGACCGACAACAACGCCGCCTTGAACGATGCCAGACGCTTGTCGCCGGCTTCCGTTATCCTGGCGTGTTTCGGCCCCTGCCCCGTCGCCGCCAGCAAGACGGAATCCGAGGTCGAGGTATCACCATCCACGGTAATGCAATTGAACGAGCGGCTGTTGGCCCAGCGCAACAAGCTGTCCAGCACCTTGGCGGGCAGCTTGGCGTCGGTGAAGACAAAGCCCAGCATGGTCGCCATATCCGGCGCGATCATGCCACTGCCCTTGGCGATGCCAGCGATTTGCACCACCTGGCCATCGATCTCCGCCGTTGCCGAGGCGCCCTTGGGATAGGTATCGGTGGTACAGATGGCAGAGGCGGCGGCGCGCCAGCCGTTGGCCTGAATTTTGCCATGCAGACGCGGCACCGCCTTGAGCAGACGGTCCACAGACAAAGTCTCGCCGATTACGCCTGTGGAGGCGACCATGACCTCCGCCGGTTTGCAGCCCACCGCCTTGGCCACCGCCAGGGCTGTGGCGGCCACATCATCCAGACCCTGACGGCCGGTGAAGACGTTGGCATTGCCGGCGTTGATCACCACCGCCCGCGCCCTGCCCTTGCTGATGTGCTTGCGGCACCACAGCACAGGTGCGCCAGGCATGGTGGAGCGGGTGAAGACACCGGCAACGGTGCTGCCCGGGGCCAGCTCCATCAAAGTCAGGTCGGCACGGCGGCGATAGCGTTCGCCGGCAGCCAAGGCCCCAAGCCGCAGGCCGGCAATGGAGGGCAATTTCGGAAACCGGGCCGGTGCAAAAGGCGATACATCCATGGCGGCTACACTCTGTTTATCTTGCGGGCTATTTATCCTGCGGACCGATGGCGGGCACCTTGCCTGGGCTGCCGTCCAATTCAAAGTACTTGATATCGGCATCCTTGGCCAAGGCACCCAGCAGTTCCTCGGCGACTTCCTGCGCGATGGCCTGGCGCAGTTCCGGGGCGCGTTTGGCGAAAGACGGCCCCTGGCCCTGCCGCCGGTCCACCAGCTTGATGACATGCCAGCCAAAGCCGGTTTTCACCGGGGCCGAGATTTCGCCCACTTTCAGGGCAAAGGCGGCGTTGGCGAATTCCGGCACCATTTTGTCCTTGGTGAAATAGCCCAGGTCGCCGCCCTTGGCGCCGCTGGGACCCTTTGATTTTTCCTTGGCCAGGGCGGCGAAATCACCGCCCTTGTTCAACGCGGCGACAACGGCGTCAGCTTCTTCCTGAGTTTCCAGCAGAATGTGGCTGGCGCGCAC